>JAUIJI010000118.1 GCA_030431435.1 Alphaproteobacteria bacterium
CCTCCTCGAAGAAACTGCCACCGACACAGGTGATCCGGTCCTCGAACCCGGTTCCGGCCAGCAGCCGGCCTGCCGATTGCGCCGTTGGCGGCAAGTCGAACAGGACACCGCTGGTGCCGGGATTCTCGCTCATCAGGCGGCGCAGCAGGCTGCCCCGGTTGCCGCCCACGTCCACCGCGCAGGTGAAGGCCGGAAAGTCGTAATGGCTGAAGAGGTAGCCTTCCGCCTCTCGCGTGGTCAGCTGCATCACGTCCGCAAAGATTGCGCCTGCTTCCTCGTCCTGCCGCAGATATTCGAACACCGGCATGCCCCTGGCCTTGTCGAATGCCACGCCGCCATCGCACAGCGCCTCGTCCAGCACCAGCCCTGCTTCGGCGGGCATACGGTAATTGCCGATGGTCGAAGCCAGCGCCTGCAGCTGCGCGGTACTGGCGTTGGGCGCAACGTCGCCTGCCCCGTCCCAATCCACCACGCCTTCTGCGGCAAGGAAGGTGAGGATCCGCGACAGGCCTTCAACCTGCACGCCCGCCTTTCCTGCCAGCACATCAACCGGCATGGGCGCATCGAGATGGTCGAACAGTTTCAGCCGCGTTACCGCCTGCAGCACCGCCTGCGCTACGGTGAGGTGCATGATCTGCCGCCTGCCGGTCTCGAAATCCTCCAGCCAGTCAGCCAGCCTGAATGTCATGCACAATCTCCCGCTTTCGGCTGCACGATAGGGACAGCAAATCGGGTTACAAAGAAAAACCCATGGGTTGCCAAACTTTCCCTTGCTTGGCGAAGCGGCTAGGCCATCCCAACTTCACCTGCATCGATCCAACAGGTTCAGGAGCTTGCATTCCATGTCCGACAATTCCGACGTCTACACCCCGCCCAAGGTCTGGGCCCCCGCAGAAAGCGGTGGCCAGTTTTCCGGCGTGAACCGCCCCACCGCCGGCGCGCGCGAGGAGAAGGAGCTGCCGGTGGGCGAGCATCCCTTCCAGCTCTATTCGCTGGGCACGCCCAACGGGGTGAAGGTCACCACCATGTTCGAGGAACTGCTGGAAGCGGGATATTCGGATGCCGAATATGATGCGTGGATGATCAAGATTTTCGATGGCGACCAGTTCGGATCGGGCTTTGTCGATTTGAACCCCAATTCCAAGATCCCCGCCCTGCTTGACCGTTCGGGTGACACGCCATTCCGCGTTTTCGAAAGCGGCGCGATCCTGGTGCATCTGGCGGAGAAGTTCGATTTCCTCCTGCCCAGGACCAACCCTGCCCGTGCGGAAACGCTGAGCTGGCTGATGTGGCAGATGGGCAGCGCGCCCTTCATCGGCGGCGGCTTCGGGCACTTCTATGTCTACGCGCCCGAACGCTACAAATACCCGATTGACCGCTACGCGATGGAAACCAAGCGCCTGTTCGACGTGGCGGACCAGCAGCTGGCGAAGACCGAATACCTTGCGGGCAATGACTACACGATCGCTGACATCGCCGCCTACACCTGGCTGGGCAATCTCTATCACGGTGCCTACAACCGCTGCGATATCTTCCTCTCGCTCGACGAATACGAGAATGTCGGGCGCTGGGTGAAGACCATCGACAAGCGCCCCGGCGCGATCCGTGGCCGTATCGTCAACACGCAGGCGATGGCCGAACGCCACTCTTCCGCCGATTTCGACAAGGTGGAAGACCGCAGCCTGTTCGAGCCTGTGCGTACCCGGCCGGATTCTCTGTAAGGACACGGCTTGCACGAAAGAGAGCGCCCGCTATATGGGCGCTCTCCCGCAGCTACTGCGGGCCATGCTGGGGCGTCGCCAAGTGGTAAGGCAGCGGCTTTTGGTGCCGCCATTCGCAGGTTCGAATCCTGCCGCCCCAGCCATTATTCAGCCCCTCAAGCGCCGGGCGCGGGCATCCGCCCGCTAGGCTTTCCTCGCAAAAGCTCGGGCGGCCGGTCGGCCTTGCGAAGCCTTGCGGGCTTCGTTTGATCTAGCCTCTGTTCTTCTCGAACCGCCTGTTGGCAAGATACAGCCCGACAACCGTCGCGGTGCTTGCACCCAGCACCGCCATGCTGGCTCCCGCCACGCCATGAACGGCGATCAGCCAGCCGAGCGCCAGCAGGCCGATCACGGTGGGCACTGCCCGCAGGAGGAAATTGGTCATCGCCTTGCCGCGCGCCAGCAGCAGCGCCTCCAGGCTCGCCCCTACCAGCTCCACCGCCGCAGCCGCAGACAGCAGGATCATCGGCGTATAGGCGGTCAGGAACTCGTCGCCAGCGATCACCCCGATCAGCCAGCGCCCTCCGAGGAAGGCCAGCGCCACCGCAGCAAGGCCAGTGATGATGGCGATCCGGGTGATGCGCCCGGCAATCTCCCTCGCCACCTCGGGAGAGCGCACGAGTTCGGGATAGGTCGCCTTGAGCAGCGCCTGCGCCAGTTTGAGCAGCCCCTCGCCGATCTGCATCGCCACGCGGTAGATGCCCGCCAGCGCCGCACCGCCCAGCACGCCGACGAGCAATACCAGCAATTGTCGCGAGGCCACGACCACCGCAGCAGAAAGTGAGGTGCCGAACACAAAGCTCCACGCCTTCGGCTCCTGCGCCGGAATACGCGTCAGGCTGAGATGCCGCCAGAATAGCGGCTGGGTGCCTCTTGCGAGGAACCAGAATGCCGCAGCCGTGATCACTTCGGCGAGGGCCCAAACGGCCATGAAACCAAGCACCGTCGGGGCGACCAGCGCCATCACTGCCGCGCCCAGGACCCGCACGACCGAGGTCAGCGATTCCGCAGAAGCGGCCTTGGCATAGCGATCATGCAGACGAAGGATTCCGATCGGTGTACTGCGAATGGACAGCAGGGAAATGACCGTGAGGCCAAAGGTGGCTGCGCGCAGATCGCCCGGCAAAGGCAACCAGTCTCCCGCAAGGGCCAGCACCGCTGCCGCCACCACTGTTCCAGCCACTATGGTCAGCCCGTCCAGCGCCAGCGCAAAGCCCGTCGCATCGGGAAGCTGCTTCTTGTCCTGTCCCCAGCGGACAATGCCCTGCCATGTCTGGAAACTGCAGAAACCGACCACGGACTGGGCAAAGGTGAAGGCAAGGATGAACTGGCCGAAGCCCTCCAGTCCCAGTGCGCGCGTCGCCAGTGCGAGATAGACGATGCTGAGCACGGCGTTCACTCCGCGCGCGCCCATCAGCCATCCGGTATTTGTCAGCGCACGGCGTATCATGCTCCGCCCACTGCCCCAGAAATCGCCCAATTGCAAAAGCCTTGGCGGACTGTAGGTCTAATGGGGAATCGGGAGAGACAATTTGGCAGACAGCACAATCAGCCTGGCATTTTTCAAGATCAACGTGGCCGACATGGACGGCGCGCTGGAATTCTGGCGCAATGCCTTCGGCTTCGAAGTGCGCGGCACCTATGACGAACCGACCTTTGTCGAGCATATCCTGAGCATGCCCGGCCAGGAACAAGGGCCGAGCCTGATGCTGGTGAAGCCGAAGGACGAAACGGATGTGACAATCGGCGGCGGACACGGGCCCATCGGGCTGACCTGCAGTGATATCGTCACCGCGCTCGAAAACGCGCTGGCGGCCGGCGGCACCAAGACCATGGACATCACCGAAGTCGCCCCCGGCGTGCGCGTGTGCCTGCTGCATTCGCCGCAGGGGCACGAGATCGAACTGGTACAGGCGGGCTGATCGCACGATGGCTTCGTCACGCGGATCGCGCCCGAACATCATCTTCATCATGGCAGACGACCTCGGCTGGGCAGACCTGTCCTGCTATGGCCGGGAGGATTACGAGACGCCCGCCATCGATGAACTGGCGGCGGGCGGCATCCGCTTCACCCATGCCTATGCCAATTCCGCCGTGTGCACCGCCACGCGCGTGGCGCTGATGACGGGGCGGTATCAGTATCGCATTCCCATCGGCCTGGAGGAGCCGCTGCAGGGCCGCGATATCGGATTGCCGCCGGAGCATCCGACCATCGCCTCGCTGCTGCGTGACAACGGCTATCGCACCGCGCTGGTCGGCAAGTGGCACTTGGGAGACTTGCCCAAATACTGCCCGCTCAAGAGCGGATATGACATCTTCTGGGGCATTCGCGGCGGCGGGGTGGATTATTTCACCCATGAACTGAACGGCATGAATGATCTGTGGGACGGCGAGACCAATATCGACCGCGTGGGCTACCTGACGGACTTGCTTGGCGATCGCTCGGTCGAGGTGCTGGAGGATTACGCCAAAGACGACGCGCCCTTCTTCCTCAACCTCAACTTCACCGCGCCGCACTGGCCGTGGGAAGGCCCGGAAGACGAGGCGGAATCCCGGCGCCTGAAGGAAAAGGCCGACGATCCCATGCCGATCCAGCACTGGGACGGCGGCGATATCGCCACTTACGGCAAGATGATGCGCAACATGGACGACAACATCCGCAAGGTGATGGATGCGCTCGACCGGCTGGGGCAGGCGGACAACACCGTGGTCGTCTTCACTTCGGACAATGGCGGCGAGCGGTTTTCCAAGACCTGGCCCTTTGTCGGCAAGAAGACCGAACTGCTCGAAGGTGGTTTGCGCGTGCCGGTGATCGTTCGCTGGCCGGGGGTCGCCAAGCCCGGTACGGTGAGCGAGGAGCAGCTGATGACGATGGACTGGCTCCCCACCTTCATGGCCGCAGCCGGCGGTGCGCCTGATCGCCGGTTCCCGACAGACGGGCTCGACGTGACTCCCGCCATTTCCGGCAACCCCCTGCCCGAACGCACGCTGTTCTGGCGTTTTGCCAATCATGACCAGAAGGCCGCACGGCGCGGCAATTACAAATATCTGCAGATGGGGCCCAATGCCTTCCTGATCGATGTGGTGGCAGACCCGATGGAGCGAGCCAATTTGAAGGACAGGCAGGCAGGCACCTTCAACGCCTTGCGCCATGAATGGCGGCACTGGAACGACACCATGCTGCCACCCGATCCGCAGGCGGGCCGCCACGGCTTCACGGCAGACAAGCTGGCGGAATATTACGGGGTCGACAGCTAGCGGCCAGGCTTGATGGCCGGATAATCGGGATTGTCACGTACGGCTTCGAACAGGAACTGTTCGGCCAGGTCGGCGCGCGGATCGTCCGCTCCGTGCCGCCGGAAATAAAGCAGCCGCCAACTTTCCATCGGCTTGAGCAGTATCACGTTCTTGCGCATCTCCGGCGGCAGGATCGCATCCGAGAAGGAAGCCACGCCAAGTCCGCGATCGAGCATGGCCGCGATGACATCGAAATACTGCGTGTGGCCGATGATGTGGCGCGGGTGGATGCCGTTCTTCTCGTAATTGCGCATCACCTCGCGTTCCTGCTTGCTGGTTGCCTTGGGCAGGATGAAAGGCAGCTGGTTGAGGACTTCGAGAGGCAGCGGCAGGTCATGCCCATCGGCAAAGCTGCGATGGCCGTAAACCCCGCCGCGAACCATCGCGATCTCGCGGAAATCGCGATGGATCGCGTGGTCCGCCCGCTGGTGGATCAGGGCAAAGTCGAATTCTCCCTGCTCCACGGCCCGGAACAGCTGCCCGAACGGCAGCTGCGTTTCGAACTCCAGTTCGATATCGGGATTGCGCCCGAAGAAGGCATCAAGCCGGCGGCGGACATAGGCATCGAACATGCCCTGCCCCACCAGCGCGCGGAACTTGATGACCGATGGAGCCGCTGCCGGATTTGCCCGGCGATGGCTGGCAAGCTGGCGGGCAGCGGCGAGAAACTGGCGCAGGTCATCGCGAAAGGCGAGCCCTTCCGGCACCAGCACGGGATTGCGCCCGGGCTTGCGATCGAACAGCGCCACGCCAAGCTGCTCTTCCAGCGTCTTGATCTGGTTGCTGACCGATGCCTGCGAAATTCCCAGCGCCTCTGCCGTGCGGCGAAAGCTGCTGGTGGCGGCAAGACTCTCGAATACTTCAAGCTGGCGCAGGGTGAAAGGCAGGTTCGGCATTATGGGTCTATCCACAAGGCATAACCTGAAGTCAATGTCTTGGCATCACTTTGCCATGCGTTGCCAGTGCCGGTCAGAAGAGGGCATCCCCCTCCCCGATAATAAAGGGGAGGAATAACAAGCATGTCTCTTACCATGAGTCGTGCCCGCAATGCGGCACGCATGAATCGCAATTGGCTGGCCTGCGGCGCAAGCGCATTGGCGCTTGTGCTTGGCGCATCCGGCGCCCATGCGCAGGACAACGAAGGCGCGGAACAGGCCCAGCCGGGCGACGGCAACACCATCCTGATCACCGGCTCGCGCATTCGCACTGATGGCATGCAGGCTCCCGTGCCTGTTACCGTCGTCGGGGCTGAAGAGATCGAGGCACTCTCGCCCGGCGCGCTGATCACCGGCGTTTCGCAGTTGCCACAGTTCTATGGCAACCAGACACCCAGTTCCGGCAACTTCTTCACCCGTTCGGGCTATGGTTCGCTGAACCTGCGCGGCCTGGGCGTGAACCGCACGCTGACCTTGCTGAATGGTCGCCGCGTCCCCTCCACCAGCGCCTTTGGCGGCGTGGACATCAACCTGTTTCCCGAAGCCATGATCCAGACCGTGGAAACCACAACGGGCGGTGCTTCGGCAGCCTATGGTTCGGACGCTGTCGCCGGTGTCGTCAACTTCGTGCTGGATACCAATTACGAAGGGCTCGAGTTCAATGCGCAAGGCGGCATTACCGACCGCGGCGATGGCGAGAATTACGAGATTTCGGCTGCTTACGGAACCAGCTTTGCCGGTGGCCGCGGCCATTTCCTGGTTTCCGGCGAATATTACAGCCAGGACGGCATCTTCAACTACGATGATCGAGACTGGTATCAGGCCTGGGGCAGCTTCGGTTCGGGCACAACGGCCGATCCCTATCGCTTTGTTGCACACACGGTTTCTGCCAACGCCAGTTTCGACGGGCGCATCTCGGCACCGGGCACATCGATCCACGCGCTGGAATTCACGCCCGACGGCACCACTACGCCCTACGTTCCCGGCACGCTCAGCCAGTTCCCCTTCGGCATTCCCCCGGCTCGCACTGCCGGTGGGCCGAATGATGACCTGGGCGCTGAAGTGGCGAGCCTTTCGCCTGACCTCGATCGCTATTCGATCTTTACCTATGCCGATTACGAAGTGACCGACAACTTCAGCGTGTTCGGCCAGTACCTGCACGGCAAGACCAGCATCTGGCAGTACAACACCCCGCGTTCCAGCTTTGGCGGTACGCCGACGACGTTGACGATCTTTGCGGACAACGCCTTCCTGCCGGATGACCTGCGCGCAACGATGGCCAATGAAGGCATCGAGAGTTTCACCCTGCGCCGCATGGGTTCGCTTGATGATATCGGCCTTGGATACCTCGATGACCAGACCACCCAGCACATCGGCGTCGCCGGTTTCTCGCTCGACCTCGACAATGACGGGTTCCTTGGAGGCTGGAACTTCGACGGCTTCTACCAGTACGGCCGCTCCAAGCGCGTGTGGAAGCAGAACGGCTTGCGCGTTGACCGCATTTTCGCAGCCGTCGATGCAGTTGACGAAGGCGAGTTCAACACCGGCACGCCAAACGGCAACATCGTGTGCCGCACTTCGCTGTTCGGCGTTGCATTCCCGGGATGTGAACCGCTCAACCTGTTCGGCGCAGGCAATGCCTCTGCCGCAGCGATCGACTATGTGGTGGGATACGAAGCCGGTGAGCAGATCACCACACCCCTCTTCTTCGCAGATGATGGCTACGCTTCAGGGCGCACCTACAGCTATACCACCAATGCGGAAAAGACGAACATCACCACCTTCGAGCAGCACTTTGCCGAAGTCTCGGGTTCAGGTGACATCATCGACCTGTGGGCTGGCCCACTTGCCGGTGCCTTTGGTGGTTCCTACCGCCGCGACGAGATCCTGCAGCTTGTGCAGGATCCGACCAACCCGCCTTCGGACCACGAAAACGGCCATCCCGTGCTGTGCAATGGCGAGGCTCCCGGCCTGCGCGGCGTGAGCACACCCGACTGCCTCAACACGGTTGGCCTGCAATATTCCAAGGTGTCCAACATCAAGGGTGCCGCCACCGTTTGGGAAGCCTTTGGCGAAATCCTCTTGCCACTGGTCGACAGTGAAGGCTTTACCGCCAATGCCAGCGCCGCGGTGCGTTGGGCGGACTATTCCGGTTCGGGTTCGATCTGGGCCTACAAGGGCGGCATCGAGCTGGGCTTCATGGACCAGCAGCTGCGCCTGCGCGGCACATATTCGCGTGACGTTCGTGCCGCCAACCTGTCAGAACGCTTCGACAAGACCGGTGGTGTTGCCACGGTCGACGATCCGCGTACCACGCCGATCGACTCCATCAACGTAACCCGCTTCTCTGGCGGCAACCCCGCTGTGCAGCCGGAGGAAGCCGATACCTACACCGCAGGGATCGTGTTCCGTCCGGACTTCGTGCCCGGCCTTTCGCTCAGCCTTGATTACTACAACATCAAGATCAACGGCGCGATCAGCCAGGTCGGCAACCAGGAAGTGTTGGATCGCTGCTTCCTCAACGGGGCGCAGGAGTTCTGTGACCTGATCACGCTGAGCACCGGCGCGGCAACGCCCAGCGCCACGGGCGATATCGTCCTCGTCGGCGATGTCTTCGTCAACGTGGCACAGGCTGCGGTCGAGGGGCTCGACTTCGAATCGACCTACAACACCGATGTCAACTTCTTCGGCGGTGATGAATCGCTGAGTGCGCGCTTCTTTGCCTCCTGGCTGTTCGAACGTTCGGACACGGACTTCCAGGGCAATGTGACTGACATTACCGGCCAGCTCGGTGCGTCACAGAACTCCGGCGTCTACCAGCCGTTCGCGGACTTCAAGGCAACCGGCGGCATCACCTATCGCAA
>JAUIJI010000005.1 GCA_030431435.1 Alphaproteobacteria bacterium
GCAAAGTCGCTGTCGATCAGCACCAGTTTCTGGTGGTGACTGCAGCCGACGGGGTGGACGTTGTCGAACTTGAAATCGATCCGCCGCTGCGGCCACCAGCGCACAAGATCGAGCAGCATCGTCCCGCGACTGAAGAACTTGAAGGTCCCAACACCCCATTTCAGGATGCGTATTTCCAGCCCTTTGCGCTTGCGTGCCAACCAGTAAATGAAGCTGCCAAGGCGGCGCGGATGGCCTTTGCCCTGCCCCTTCTGCCACCACCGCCGCCCGCGAGAGAGATGGATGCGCGTGTCGAAATCCCACCCGATCAGCAGGACGCGATGTTCGGCCTTCAGCATGGCCTGCTGGATCAGGTCGAAATAGGCCTCGCCATCGACGACGAGGCTGGCGCGGCTTGCCCTGGCATAACGCCAGACGCCGGGTTCAACAGATCTCCCATCGCCCCCGGCGTCTTCAGCTTGTGATTGTCCCAAATGCCCCTCCGGCCCGGAAAACTATTCCTTGGCGTCTTCCATCTTTTCCGGTGTCACGCTGGCATCGGCTTTCTCTGCCTGCTTCCGGCGATCGAACACGCTGCGCATGTGCTCTTCATCCTGTGCCGTCAGGTGCTGTTCGAAATCGGGAAAGTGATCGTCCTCTTCCTCGTCGATATGGTGAAGGTAGTCGTGCTTGAGCTGCTTGAACTTGGTCAGCCAGGCACCCGTCGCCATATCGGTTGCGGCAAGATCGTTCATCATCTCGTCAAGCTCATGGTGCTCGGCCACGGAATGGCGGGTCTCGTCCGTCGTTTCCGGCTTGCGCATCATGGTGGAATAAAGCGCCTGCTCTTCTGCGGCGGCATGGCTCTTCACGTCCAGCGTGAACTTTTCGAACAGTTCCTTGCGCTCCTCGCTTTCGCCTTGGGTCTGCTCGATCTGGTCAAGCAGCTTGCGATGGCTTTCGTGGTCTTCCTTGAGACGAGCAAAAATATCGGTCGAAGTCATGTCGGCTCCTTTGTCTGCGTTTGCCTGATCAATGGCGCAGAAGCGCTTAGGTTCCGCTGTCAGCGGCACCATGGACCAAAGGATGTGACCACAAATGCGGGCGCTCGCGCCGCTGGAAGCTATTTGATCGCGGTATAGACCATCTGGTGGCAGTGCCACGGGTCCAGCTTCTGCATGGCGGGCTGCATGAAGCGCGGAAAGGGGTAATAGCCGAACGCAGAACCTTCCACGGCGCGGAAGCCAGCTATGCGCAGGTAATTGCCCAGCGCCGAGTAGCTGAACACGACCAGATGGCGATGCGTGGGCGTATCCCCCTCATTCGCGGCATCTGCATAAGGCGACATGCCGAATTCATTCATCGCCGCCAGCGCATTGCTGTCCGGATGCGGGCCAGACGAAGGCATGCGGCCCCGCAGGATGTTGAGCGCGGTGAAATAGGTCGCGATATTCGGCGTCAGCAGCACCAGCTTGCCGCCGGGCTTCAGGACCCGCTTCGCTTCCAATATGTAGGAACAGGGCTTGAGGATGTGCTCGAGGACGGAAAGGCCATAGACGCAATCGAAGGTATCGTCGTCAAACGGGATCCGCTCGTTAAGGTCTCCCTGGGCCACCTTCAGTCCGCGCGACGTGGCTTTGGCGACCGTGTCCGCATCCCATTCGACGCCTTCCCACTCGCCATTGAAGCCCACTGCTTCCAGATTGGCGAGCTCGTGACCATCGCCGGCGCCGCAATCGAGCGTCCTGCCGCCGGTCGCCACGATTTCCTTGCGGGCAAATGCGTATGCGTCCTGCATCGTCGCAAGGTAGAGATTGGAGAGGTAACCCATCCGCCCTGATTGCCATATCCGCATCAGGACGCAAGCTGGCAGGCCGCTCTACACACAAGCAAGACAGTATTCGCACGCGCGACGGGTGCGGCGATACCCAAAGAGTCAAAACTTCCTTGGACCCGAAACTTTTCAGGCCACCCCCGCTGTCGCGGAGATGGCCTGAAAAATGGCGCGCCCGGAAGGATTCGAACCTCCGACCACCTGATTCGTAGTCAGGTACTCTATCCAGCTGAGCTACGGGCGCGCACTGGAGGGCGGCACATAGGGGGGCATTTCTGGCTTGGCAATAGCTATTCCGGCATTCTTTTCAGCAAATCTTGGTCCATCGGGGGCAGCGGCAGTTCCAGCGCCTGCGATCTGGTGAACCAGCCCCACTGCTGGCCCTCCCTGCCTTCGGGATTTCCCCGCCAAACGGAGCAAGTGTAAACAATCATTACAATCGAGCCATCGGCTCCATCGTCAACAGCAAGCGAAGGCGAAAGATCGCCCGGATTCAGCAGGATGCCGAGCTCCTCCTCGATCTCGCGGCACAATGCCATACGAGGGGATTCGCCGCTTTCGACCTTCCCGCCAGGCAATTCCCACAGGCCGCCATGGTGCTTGTGAGCGGGCCTTTGCTGCAGCAGCAGGCGGCCTGATTCATCGCTCAAGGCCAAGGCTACAACAAGCAATTGTGTCGGAATACTTGCCACTGCCAGGGCCTGTCTCAATCTTTCGTTAGGGAATTGATGGGAAAATTTTACGCGTCGAGACTTGTTTAGGGGACTTCCCGATGTTTGCCACAATGCCAATTCGCAGGCTCTTGCGAAACGAAAATGGCGCGACCGCGATCGAATACGGTTTGATCGCGGCTCTTATCGTGATTGCGATCATCGGCGGGGTGAACCTGTTCGCCATCGAGGCGATCGACATGCTGAACTTGGTTTCGACCGCTGTTGAAAATGCTCGACCGTCTTAGGAGTTTATCAACAATTGATACGTAAAACCCAAATCGTCCGGAAGGGGTAACCAACTGGATCGGGTACCGAAGACTAGAAAACCAGGAGACTACAATGACCTTCTTCAAGAACATGCTGCGCGACGAAGCTGGCGCAACCGCTATCGAATATGGCCTGATTGCTGCCCTTATCGCAGTTGCTGCCATCACCGCCCTGTCGAACGTCGGCGGCGAACTGAACACCACGTTCACCACTGTTGGTACGTCGCTGACGACCGCCAACGGCAACTAATCTGACCACTTCAGATTAGCTGAACAGAATTGGGCGGCAGGGCAACCTGCCGCCTTTTTCTTTGCGTGATACGGATCAGTTGGCGCGAACGACGATCTTGTATTCACGGCCCGGGACCAGCTGGGCATCACCGAACAGGCCGTTAAGCACACGGAAACGCTGCTCCTGCGCATCACTGTAAGCCATGCGGCGCGCCAGGGTCTGCACCGTATCACTGCGTCCTGCCGTGACGATATCGATACGGCGAGGCACGACCTGCGCTGCTTCGGAGGCCGAAATCTTCCGCATGGAATTGTACATCGGGTTGAATGTCGCTGCCTGTCCGGCCGGCGTTATCGACTGGAAATGGTACGCCTGGCCATTGCCGAAATCATAGGCGAAAACGGTCACATCCACCTGTTGCTGGCCATTGTTGACCCGCGCACCACCGAACACCACGGGAATGCCGTTCACATTGGCGCGCTGCGTGCTGGATGGCGCCAGCTGCTGCTGATCACCACCGATCGCACGGAATACCGAGCGCACGTAGTTCTCAAGATTGCCGTCAAACGGGCCAGTGGTCAGCTGCGATCGTCCTGCATCGCCGTTGATCGATACGGCGCGGGTGCCGTTGACCATGTAGAAGCCTTGCGGCGCGGTAAAGCGCAAGCGCAGTTCGGGGTGGATGAAATCACTGCCCTCGATCACCCCCTGTTCGGGATCGTCGCCGTAGAGCAGGCCGTCGATCCGGCGCATGAAGGTGTCGCGATTGGTTACACCTGTGCCGCTGCCTGCCTGCGCCAGCGCATTCTGCACCCGGCTCGCCGGATCGGGGTGTGTCGATGCCCAGGCGGGGATCGTCGCGTCGCCACGCCCCTGCAGCTGCGTATCGAGTGAGTTTTGCGCAGCCAGGCTCTGCAACAAGGTGGCCATCGACCGCGGATCGTATCCGGCACGGGTCAAATACTGCACGCCTAGGTTATCTGCCTCGATCTCCTGCCCGCGCGAATATTTCAGCGTCAGCAGTTGCGAGCCCTGCATCGCAGTCTGGGCAATCTGGTTGCCGAGCGGATTGTCGCCGAGCAGCACGCTGGACAGGATGGCAATGCCCAGCCCGCCCAATTGGTTGCGCTGCGCCGCGGCCTGCCTGCGCGCGGAGTGACGCGCGGCGACGTGGCCCACCTCATGCCCAAGCACGGCAGCCAGTTCCGCCTCGTTGTTCATCAGGCCAACCAGCTGCCGCGTGACATAGACATAGCCGCCGGGCACGGCGAACGCGTTGTTCACCGATGAATTGAGCAGCGTCACATCGAACGCGTCGGGCCGCGTGGCAAGGCCGGACTGGACAGCAATTCCCTGCCCCACCTGCTGCACGTAATTGGCATAGGGACCAGTCATTTCGCCGCCGAATTCGGCGATGAATTGCGGATGATACTCGGCGCCCATCTGGGCTTCCTGCTGGGTGATCGGAGAGCCAGCGGCGACATTGGCGCCCGGAACGGTGGCGCAGGCGGAAATTGCCAGCGAGGCTACGCCTGCAAGCGCGAGGCGGACAGTTCTGGTGGTGGCAAAGGAAGGCATGACAGGGTCCCCAAACAGTCGAGTCCGCGCCAGACTGGCGCGAAGCATTGACTAAAGCAACCTGATGTTAAGCCTTTGGTTCCGCAGAATTGCTGCGATCAGAGGTTTGCGCCGATGGCGAGGAAGCGTTCGTCGCGCAAGCGGCGGAGCTCTTCAGCGGGCTTGCCGGACAGGGCATCCAGCTCCTCGCCGATGGCCTGCGCAAGAAAAGCTGATGCCGCCGCCGGATCGCGATGCGCGCCGCCCACGGGCTCTGCCACGATGCGATCAATCACGCCGAGCTCCAGGAGGTCCTGCGCGGTCATCTTCATCGCTTCGGCGGCTTGCGGAGCCTTTTCCGCCGTGCGCCACAGAATCGACGCGCAACCTTCGGGCGAAATCACCGAATAGACGGCATGCTCGAACATCAGCACGCGTTCGGCGCTGGCGAGGGCCACTGCGCCGCCAGAACCGCCTTCGCCCACGATCACCGCGACCATCGGCACGCCCAGTGCAAGACAGGCTTCGGTCGAACGGGCGATGGCTTCGGCCTGCCCGCGCTCTTCCGCCTCGATACCGGGGAAAGCGCCCGATGTATCGACCAGCGTTACCACCGGCAGGCCAAAACGGTCTGCCATTGCCATCAGGCGGATCGCCTTGCGATAGCCTTCCGGCTTGCCCATCCCGAAATTGTGGCGGATGCGGCTTTCGGTATCGTTGCCCTTCTCATGGCCGATCAGCACGACCTTGCGGCCACCGATGGTCGCGAGCCCGCCCATGATCGCCTCGTCGTCGCCATAAAGGCGGTCCCCGCCCAGCGGCAGGAAATCGTCGAAGGCGTTGGTCACGTAATCGCGGAAATGCGGGCGCGACGGGTGGCGGGCCACCTGCGTCTTCTGCCACGGAGTAAGACCGGAATAGGTGCTCTCGAGCAGGTCCGCGCTTTTCTTTTCGAGGCGCGCGAGCTCTTTCGAGATATCGACATCGCCATCTTCGCCCGCTGCATTACGCAGTTCGGCGATCTTGGCTTCGATGGTCGCAACCGGCTTTTCGAATTCGAGATAGGAAATCATGACAGTTCCGCTACCGCCGACTGGCGCGGCCTGCAAGAGGATGTCGCTCATTTACAAGCGCCACCAGTCGCGCGGAATCGACGTGGGTGTAGATTTGCGTGGTGGCGATATCGGCGTGGCCGAGCAACGTCTGCAGCACGCGCAGGTCCGCCCCGCCCTCGAGCAGATGGGTAGCAAAGGCGTGGCGCAGCACATGCGGGCTGACCTTTGCGGGATCGAGCCCGGCGCGCGCTGCCAGCTCCTTCACCATCTGGAACAGGCGGATACGGGTGATGTGCTTCTTGCGCGAAGGGAACAGGAAGGCGGATTCGCTGCCACGCACCTCAAGCCATCTGGCCAAAGCCGCCTGCGCCCTGCGCGAGACCGGCACCATGCGTTGTTGGGAGCCCTTACCCGTTACCGTCAGGAAGGGCGCATCACGCGGTACGGCAGAAAGAGGCAGCGCCACCAGTTCACTGGCCCGCAACCCCGATCCATACAAGAGTTCGAGCAAGGCCAGCATGCGGATCGCCAGCGGTCCACGCGTTTCGGCTTCCAGTTCGGCACGTTCGAAGAGCGTCTCGACCTCGCCATGGCCGAGGATCTTGGGCAATGGCCTGCGCGCAGCAGGCCTTGGCAATGTAGGAGAGGGATCGTCCTTGCGCATTCCCTCATCCACGAGAAACCCGAAAAACTGCCGCAAGGCCGATGATTTGCGCGCTACGCTGGATGGGGCAAGGTCTGCCCATTTTGCCGCCAGCGTTGCCACATCGCTTTTGCTAGCAGAGCAAAGCGGGCCGAGCAGTTCCTCTGCTCCTTCAAGGTCGCGGCGATAGGCAGCAAGCGTATTGGGCGCCGCACCCCGCTCGGCAGCGAGCATGGCCAGGAAGGTATCGACCTCGGCGCTGATCGCCCTAGCCCCGCGCCACGGCCTCTGCCGCGATCATCCGCGCTTCGGCCTCAAGCCCGGCGGCGTTGAGCGCGCTGACGATATGGTAGAGGTGGCGCGCGGTCATCCGGTGCCAGCCCTCGCCTTGCATGCCAACGCCTGCAAGCAGCGCCACCAGTGCCTGGTTGCGATGCCTGCCGGCCTGCGAGATCCGCTGGCTCCAGACGCTCTGCCGGGACAGGTCGACACCCAGGTCCTCGGCATATTCCGAGACAGTGTCTGGCGTGATGCGCCCCAAGCCGGCAAGCCCCGCGAGCAGGAATTGCGACTTGCGGTAATCCTCGCTGCCATCGTCAGACACGAAATCGTCCAGCGCCCCGTCATCGACGACCCCGCCTGCAGGATTGGCAAGCGCCAGAAGCGCCCAGCCAAGGCTGCCTTCATCCACCAGACCGGACCAGCGCAATGCATTGGCGTCGAGACCGGCGGCGAGCATGGAGGCGATCAGATCACCCGCATCACCTTCCAGCGTATCCGCCACCGGCATGCGGGCTGCCGCATAAGCTGTCAGCACCATGCCGCCATAGCCGCGCTCCTCGCCCCACAGAGTGCGCATCGCTGCCAGGCGCGCCGCCGGATCTGTAGCCACATAAGCTTCTCGCAAGGTTATTGCCGGGCCACGCTCACCGGCAGTTATCTGGTCACTGGCGTAAAGCCGGGAATAGAGATCGACCATGGCGCGCGAGGAAAAGATGCCGCGAGAGGCGGCGAAATCAGCGGCTTCCACGCGCCGCACCAGTGGCACGGCAGGAATGATGGCATCGGACAGATCATAACTGCGCGATGCGCTTGCCATCATGCCTTCGGGCAGCTCCACGCCCAGCGCACGAGACAGCGAATGCCGCCATGGCGTCAGCTCCGAAACGCCATCCCATTCGATGGTCACACCGCGACCGCCTTCGCCGGCAGCACCGGCAAAACGTTGTGCGAGACGAACGTCGATCTCTTCGGCTTCACCGGTGCCAAGCGCGCGGGCAAGGCGCCGCTCTGCGCCGCGCTCCTCGCCCATGTACGCATCGCAGATCGCGCTAACGAGGATCCATTCCCCATCTTCGCGATGGTCAGGATGCAGCCGCGTGATCGGGCAGGCACCCAGCAAGTCGCCAGTCGCCAGATAGGCATCGAAGGCCGCATTGGTGAGCGCCGGGCTGTAGTTGCCGCCATCGACATCCTGAACCAGGCTGCGGGCGACTTTCGCTTCACCCATGCGAGCGAGCAGGTCTGCCCTGAGTGCTGCAAATTCGACCGGGTCCATGCCATCAGGCGCATCGAGGCGGCTGGCCAGTGCGCGGCGCAAGAGGATATGACCCCAGCGCGAAACCAGTGGGCCGCGTGTACCTTCCAGCGCGGCACGCACCAGCGCTGCAGGCTGGTTGGCAAGCGAGCGCGAGGCGAAACCACCTTCGTCTGCAGCAATCACGCCGACACGCGTCAGCGACCGACGTGCCGCAGGAGGAACGTCGAATTTTGGACGCAGGCCAAGCAAGTCATTGATCTCGCTCTCCTCCATCTCCTCAAGCTCTTCCAGCGTCGGGAAATCGTCAGGCAAGTCAAAGTCGGCCAGGTCCGGCGGGCTACCGTTTGACGGGATCGGCTGGATAACGGGCGCAGAAGTGCCGGGCGCTGGCGATGTACCGGGCTGGGAAGGAGGAGCCGGCTGTCGTGGGCCGGCATCAGGAACGGGAACAGGCGCACGGGTCTGTGTTGGAGCGGGCGTGGGCTGTTCAGGTGGAGGATCATTGAAGATATCGGGCAGCAGGTCTTCCGGCTGGGCCATGGCCAGCGACGAAGTAAACACCGCAGTGGCGCCTGCGAGAAGTAACGCGCGCCTCATCGTGCAAGCTCCGGCAATTGCACCTCTTCCTCGATCAGCCGCAATTCCTCGCGTCCGCCGTCATACCAGGCCAACACCAGCAGGCCCACGACCACCAGGCCAAGAACAATCACCATACTCATCAGGCGTTTTGCCACCTATTCCTCAATCCCGGCCAAGGCCCACGCAATGTGCTACGCAGGCCAGAAGCCGGAACAGCACGCTTGCACCGGCGGTTAGCGCAATTATAGCCCCAACGGCAATGAACAACACGCAACCAGAGCAGCCAAGAGGACCGGATGATGCCCGGATCAAGGCACTTGCCGCGCGGATAGACCGTCCGCTGGCGCTGGTCGGCATGATGGGCGTGGGCAAATCCACCATTGGCCGGAAGCTTGCCCAACTGCTCGGTTTCGGCTTCGCCGACGCCGACGAGGAGATCGAAAAGGCCGCACAAATGACTGTCTCTGAGATATTCGAGCAGTTTGACGAAGCCTATTTCCGCGATGGTGAACGCAGGGTCATCGCGCGGCTGATGGATGAAGGCAATTGTGTGATCGCCACCGGCGGCGGCGCCTTCGTGCAGGATGAAACGCGCGAGCTTATCAAGGACAAGGCCATCACTATCTGGCTTGATAGCGATGTCGAGACGCTCGTCGAACGCGTCAGCCGCAATGACAAGCGCCCGCTGCTGCGCGGCGGGGACACCCGCGAAATCGTCACCCGCATGAAAGCGGAGCGCGAACCGCATTACGCACAGGCGCAAATCCACGTGATGAGCGATGCCGGACCGCACGGCGCGACGGTGAACCGAATTCTGGAGGCACTCGATACATGTCTGTAACCCGCGTGGAACTGGCTGGCCGGTCCTATGAAGTGCGCGTCGCTGGCGGGCTGCTGGCTGATGTCGCTGGCCAATGCGCGGGCCTGCTGCGCAAGAAGCGCGTGCCGATCATCACGGACGCCAATGTCGCGGACAAGTGGCAATGCACGGTTGCCGCCTCGCTCGTCGCGGCAGGACATGAACCGCGCTTCCTCGTCCTCGATCCCGGTGAAGGCTCCAAGAGCTGGGAAAGCCTTGAGAAAGTGATGGACTGGCTGCTCGCAGAGGAAGTCGAGCGCGGGGACCATATCCTGGCTCTTGGCGGCGGCGTGATCGGTGACCTCACCGGCTTTGCGGCATCGATCCTCAAGCGCGGCTGCGGTTTCATCCAGTTGCCCACCAGCCTGCTGGCTCAGGTGGACAGCTCGGTCGGCGGCAAGACCGCGATCAACACCGCAGCGGGCAAGAACCTGGTCGGCGCCTTCCACCAGCCGAGCCTGGTGCTGGCCGATCTCGACAGCCTTGCCACCCTGCCCCGGCGCGAACTGGGCGCAGGCTATGCCGAAGTCATCAAATACGGCATCCTTGGCGACCGCGCCTTTTTCGACTGGTGCGAGCTGAACGGTGTGCGGGTGATGGATGGCGATCGCGAGGCGCTGGAATACGCCGTAACCGAAAGCGTAAAGGCCAAGGCCCGCATCGTGGCGGAGGACGAGCGCGAGACCACCGGCGCCCGCGCGCTGCTCAACCTTGGCCACACCTTCGGCCACGCTCTGGAAGCGCAGACCGGCTATTCAGACCGCCTGCTGCATGGCGAGGCCGTGGCGCTGGGCATGGTGCTGGCCGCGCGCTATTCGGCGCGAAAGGGCTATATCACCCCCGGCGATGCGGCGCGCACGACCATGGCGATTGCTGCGGCCGGATTGCCCAGCGAAATCCGCGAACTCGGCCTCAACTGCTCGGGTGAAGAACTCGCCGCGCACATGCTCCACGACAAGAAGATGGACGCAGGCACCCTGCCCTTCGTCCTCTTGCGCAACATCGGCGAAGCTTTCCTCGACCGCGAAGTAGCGATGGACGATGTCGCGGCGTTTCTTGGGGAGCAGTTGGCCGGTTAGGCATTCGCCTAAGACTCTATGTCGCCTTCATACTTTGGGTTTGACCGGAACTCGCCGGTGAAGGTGCCGCTCTTGTCGAGATACCAACTGCCTACGAATGCGTGATCTGGCACGTCCGGAAAAGTGTGGTGAAACGCTGGATCAATTTCCGGCAACCATTGACCAAACATATGAGGAGCTAGCGCTCGGATCATATAATCCTGAGGCTGGCGCTTGGTGTGAATGACTGGCCGATAGTTTTCATTGGCTCTGCACCGGCCAGTTAGCTCACCGTGCCCATCAACCTCCCAAGCGCGCATTATTGCCTCGGGAGGGACAAACTGATCTTGGGGATAATCCCAATCAATTTGGTAAACCCAGCCATTCGGCTTCTGCTTTGCTTCAGCCTTCAACTTTCCTTGTTCCCAAGGTGAGAGATCGGCAAGATTCATCGCTTCCACTTACTTCAGCAGCACCAGTTCCTCGGCCATGCTGGGATGGAGCGCAACGGTATCATCGAAGGCCTGCTTGGTCAGCCCTGCCTTCAGCGCCACGGCTGCCACCTGCATGATCTCAGGCGATTCCGGGCCGATCATGTGGATGCCGAGGATCTTCTCCGACGTTTCGTCCACGATCATCTTGTACAGCCCGCGCTCGGCATGGGGTGAGAAGATGTTCTTCATCGGCCGGAAGTCCGAGGAATAGACCTTCACATTGCCATATGTGCTGCGCGCTTCCTGTTCGGTGAGGCCAACGCCTGCGAGTGGCGGCTGGCTGAATACGGCGCTGGGAATATGGTCGTAATTGACGGTGCGCGGGTTGTCGCCGAACACCGTATCGGCAAAGGCATGGCCTTCGCGGATGGCAACCGGCGTGAGTTGCACTCGGTCAGTCACATCGCCCACGGCATAGATGCTGGGGCAGGATGTGCGGTTGTATTCATCCACCTTGATTGCGCCCTTGTCGTCCAGTTCAACGCCGGCATTTTCCAAGCCAAGTCCATCCGTCTTGGGTTTACGGCCAGTGGCAATCAGCACCTGGTCTGCACGGATCGGGTTTTCCGAACCAGTATGGACCATCAGGCAGCCCTCATCGGTCTTCTCGACCTTCTCGATCGTGCTGTTCAGGTGAAAATCGATGCCCCGCTCCATTGCGATGTGCAACATCCGTTCCACGATCTGGATATCATAAGACCGCAGCAGGCGGTCCGAGCGATTGACCACCGCCACTTCGCTGCCAAGCGCATTGAAGATCGCGGCAAATTCCATCGCGATATAGCCGCCGCCCTGCACCACCAGGCATTCGGGCTGCTTTTCGAGGTGGAATATCTCGTTCGAGGTGATGCACAGATCACTGCCGGGAAAGTCCGGCTTCAAGGGCCATGCGCCAACCGCGACGAGGATATGCTTCGCCGTCACTTCCTTGCCGCTTGCCAGCTTGACCGTGTTCGGTCCGGCAATCGTGGCGCGTTCTGCGTATAGCTCGACTTCGTGGCTCTCCAGCGTCTTGCCATAGAGGCCTTCCAGCCGGTCGACATCGCCATTCACGAAATCGCGCAATGTGGGCCAGTCGAAGCTCTTGCCCTCGATTGTCCAGCCGTAATTGTCGGCGTGGCCCAATTCCTCGGCGAACATCGATCCATAGACCAGCATCTTCTTGGGTACACAGCCGCGGATCACGCAGGTGCCGCCCACGCGGTGCTCCTCGGCAATCGCCACCTTCGCACCATGGCTGGCGGAAATTCGCGCAGCGCGCACGCCGCCCGAACCGGCACCAATAACGAAGAGGTCATAATCGAATTCGGACATGTGCGGCGATGCTCCCTGTTGCCGGGCCTGCTGGATGTGTCAGGCCATATGGAACCTCCCCATCCGAATGCAAACCGCTGACGGTTACATTTGCCGCGCAAGGCTCAGCTTTCGAGGAACAGCGAATAGTCCCGCAGGAAATGGAAGCAACGCATGTCGAGCATCGAAATAAGGCTCTCGTCCTCGATTCCGGTGCGGCGCCTGAGCAAGCGGTATGCCGCGTGCTGGGCAGGCTGGTTCATGCCCTGCGTCACTGCGATGACATCAGGATCATGGCTGAGCGAGTAATCGAACAGGAAATCGATCGTTGCCGGATCGAAATCGAAGCCGAGGAAGATGATCTTCTTCGATCCCGCCAGCGCGGCATGCAGGCCGGTCACATATTGCCGGTTGCGCATGCGTTCGGACGCGGTCTGTATCTCTTTGACGAGGTTGTGGATGTTCCACGGTTCCTCGTTACCCCATTCGACATCGGGGGTGTCACCTGGTTCCCAGGGCAGGCGTCCGGCATTGCCCAGCGGGTGGGTGATGTTGAGCTTGGAGCCGACCATCTGGCGCGCTTCGTTCAGCGTGATGCCGAATGCCATGGCCACCACGAACGGCAGGTAATGCTGGATTGACCGGTCATAGTTGAAGTTGATGATTGCAAGGTTTTCGAACGCCTGGTCCATCAAGTTGCGCGGCACACCCGATGTAAGGAGCTTGCCGAGGTGATACAGCCAGTTCTCGGTTCCTCGCAGCGGCAGGTCGCCCGGATCGCGCGGCTCAAGCAACAGGGGAGAACGGGCTTCGGCCTGCAGCGTGTAATAGACCAATGCCAGTTTGCAGGCGGCAGATGCCAGCTGGTCATGCGCATGCTGTTCGAGGATGGCGTCCACGGACGTGCCAACCTTGGCCGAGACACGGATGTTTTGCGAGGCATCGCGCAACCGCTCGCCATTGGCCCCCATCTGGCGGCCGAATTTCTCGAAATGATTGGCGAGAACCTGCATGTCGCGCGTCTGCAGCTCGGAACCAAGGCGCGCGAAATCGAAGCCCTGGGCGACCTTGTTCAAAAGCTCCGCCCTGCCCGGCATTTCGATCTCGAGCCCGGCACCGGGTCCGATAACCAGAGTGGTCTTGCTCCGGATCATTAACGCTTTGGCCCCATCTCACCTGCAATCATTGGAATTGCCTAGGCTTCGATGGTTAAGAATTGCCTAGCACCGGGCCGGAGGCCGGCCTTTGACCAGCTATTTCAGGCCAGCCCTTTTAAGCAGAGCTTCAGTGCTCGCATCGAAGCTGGCGTGTCCGCTTTCGATATCCTTGGCCATCTTCTTGCCCAGCTCCACGCCGAACTGGTCAAAGGCGTTGATGCCCATCAGCACGGCATTGGCGAAGGTGCGGTGTTCATGGAAGGCGATCAGCGCGCCCAAGGTCGCCGGATCGAGATCATCGCACAGGATCGTGGCAGAGGGCCTGTCACCCGGGAAAGCGCGCGCCGGGTCCTTGCTGTCCGCGCTCATATTGCCGCCTGCCATCAGCGCTGCGCCTTGCGCGAAGCAATTGGTGAGCAGGATGTTGTGATGCGCCGGGTCGAGCACGTCGCCTGCGGCAATGCTGGCGATGAAGTCCACCGGCACAAGATGCGTGCCCTGGTGGAGCAGCTGGAACACCGCGTGCTGCGCGTCTGTGCCCACCCCGCCCCAGGTGATCGGCGCGGTTGGGAAGGTGACCGGATCGCCTTGTGCCGTCACGCTCTTGCCGTTGGATTCCATTTCCAGCTGCTGGAGGTAATCCGGCAGCAGGCCAAGGCGTTCGTCATAACAGAACACCGCGCGCGTCTGGCAGCCGCGCAGGCGGGTGTAGAGCTGGTCCGCAAAGGCAGCGCGCAGGCACACGTTGTCGCGGCCCTCGGTGTCACGGAAATGGACGTCCATCGCTGCAGCGCCCGCCAGCATGGATTCGAAGTCCTCCCAGCCGATGGCGATGGCGATGGGAAAACCGATCGAGGACCACAGCGAGTAACGCCCGCCCACGCTTTCCGCAAAAGGCAGGATGCGTGTTTCATCGACGCCCCATTCCACCGCCTTTTCCGGTGAGGCCGTCAGCGCGATCACCCGGCCGCCGGGATCGTCCACGCCGTTCTGTTCCAGCCATTCCAGCGCGCTCTTCGCATTAGTCATGGTTTCGATGGTGGTGAATGTCTTGGAAGCGACAGCAACCAGCGTCGTCTGCGGATCGCAGGCCGCGAAAGCTGCCTCCAGCGCAACGCCGTCAATGTTGGAGACGACATGCACATCCACCAGCGCATGATCGCGCGCCAGTGCATCCACCGCCAGCGCCGGGCCGAGCGCAGAACCGCCAATGCCGACGTGGATCAGATGCTTCACCTCTCCCAGCGCGCCATCGTGGATCGCCTCGACCAACGCCTGCATACGGGCGCGCAGGGCTTCGGCTTCCTCTACCGAACTGTCCTTGCCCACACCGCGCAACGCGGAATGCTCCGCCGCGCGGCCTTCTGTCGGGTTCACCACCTCGCCTGCGAACAGCTTGCGGCGCATCTCGGCAAAATCGCTCGCCTCGGCCAGTTGTTCGAATTCATCGAGGTAGAGATCGGTCAGGTGCGTCTTCGACCAGTCGAACAGGATGCCGACCTCGCCCAGTTCAACGCGCGAGGAGAGTTTCGCCACGCGATCGCGATCATCGGCGAACAGCTGCGTCAAAGGCGGATCGCGATGGAGGGCAAGCTGTTCCCAGATGGCGTCGCGCGGATTGCTCAAGGCTTCGATCTCCTGTGATGTCTGTCCTCACGCCTATGCACTTGGTCGATCAAAGCAAGGGGGCAGAGGGCATTTTTCTTGACCTTGGACTGCCCTGCCAACATGGGATTGCGCATGAATGACAATATCCGCGAAATCGAGCCCGAGAAGGTCTCGCCTGCCTCGGCGGGCAAGAAGGACAAATCGGACAAGAAGGAAGAAGGCAGCTTCTTCTGGTTCTGCGTGAAGCTGGTGATCATCGTGTTGCTGTTCCGCAGCTTCGCCTTCACCAGCTTCAACATCCCCAGCGAAAGCATGATGCCGCGGCTGCTGGTGGGCGATTACCTTTTCGCCTCGAAATGGAACTATGGCTATTCCAGTCGCTCGCTGCCCTTCAACGCTCCGCTGATCCCCGGGCGGATCCTGGCCAGCACGCCAGAGCGCGGCGATATCGTGATCTTCGAACACCCGATCAGCGGGGAGGACTATATCAAGCGCGTGATCGGACTGCCGGGTGACCGGATCCAGGTGATCCAGAGCGTGGTGCACATCAATGGCGAAGCGGTGGATTACCAGAGGATAGAGGACTTTGCCGTTCCCACCTCGGCCGAACAGGGCTGCGGCACGGGCCGCGCGCACCTTACCCAGCAGGATGAAGACGGCAATTTCACCTGCGTCTATCGCCAGTATCGCGAAACCCTGCCCAATGGCGTGACCTATAACGTGCTCGATGGCGGCCTTACCGGCGGCGACAACACCGATGTGTTCGAAGTTCCCGAAGGCTCGCTGTTCGTGATGGGTGACAATCGCGATTATTCGGCAGACAGCCGCTTCGAAGCCGAAGCACATCGTGCGGTTGGTTTCCTGCCTGAAGACAACGTCGTGGCAAAGGCCAGCTTCATGTATTTCTCGATCGGTGTGGACGGCATTCGCTGGAGCCGCATCTTCAGCGGCATCTGAGCCATGGCATCGCTCGCACCCCGCACGAAGGAATGGCTGGAAAGCCTCGGCTTTGCCATTGGCAACGAAGCCGTCTGGCATGAAGCGCTGACACACGGCAGCACCGGCGAGGCTCGCGATTACCAGCGGCTGGAATTCCTGGGCGACCGCGTGCTCGGCCTCACGATAGCCGAATGGCTTTATGCCCGTAACAATGGCGATGAAGGCAAACTGGCGCAGCGGTTGAACGCGCTGGTCAGCAAACAGGCCTGTGCCACGATTGCCCGCTCGATTGCCATGCCCGAGCATGTGCGGCTGGGTAAACAGGCGCGCGATGACGGCGCGCACGACAGCGACAAGGTGCTGGGCGATATCATGGAAGCGCTGCTTGGTGCAGGCTTCCTCGACAATGGCTTCGATGCCACGCGCAACGTTGTGCGCCGCTTGTGGTCCGACGAAATGGAAGGCCAGGCAGGTCGTTCAAAGCACCCCAAGAGCGCATTGCAGGAATGGGCGGCCGGCAACCAGCGCCGCCCGCCGGATTATGAGGTGGTGGACCGATCCGGCCCCGACCACGCGGCGAAATTCACCGTGCGGGTCAGCGTTCACAAGGTCGGCGCAGTGGAGGCCACCAGCTCGTCCAAGCGCGAGGCCGAAGCAGACGCAGCACGCCTGTTCATGGAGAAATACGGCTGATGGCAGATGAAACCCCAACGCGCTGCGGCCTTGTCGCCGTGATCGGTGCGCCCAACGCAGGCAAGAGCACGCTGGTGAACCAGCTGGTGGGACAGAAGGTCGCCATCACCTCGCAAAAGGCGCAGACCACGCGTGCGCGCCTGATGGGCATTGCGCTGCATGGTGAAACGCAGATCATCCTGGTCGATACGCCCGGCATTTTCGAACCCAAGCGACGCCTCGACCGGGCAATGGTTTCCGCCGCATGGGAAGGCGCGCAGGAAGCTGACGCAGTGGTGCTGGTCGTCGATCCTGTGAAACAGCGCCGGCATGAGCTGATGCCGCTGATGGAGGCGCTGATGGGTCGCAAGGAGCGCAAGATCCTCGTCCTCAACAAGGTCGATATCTCGAAAAAGGAGCCGCTGCTGGAACTGGCGCAGGAACTCGCCGCGATGGCTGACTTCAGCGAAGTGTTCTTCGTTTCCGCACTTTCCGGCGATGGCGTGCCCGAATTCAAGGCGCACCTCGCCAGCCTGATGCCCGAAGGCCCCTGGCACTATCCGGAAGACCAGGTATCGGACGCATCGGAACGCCTGCTTGCCGCCGAAGTGACACGCGAACAGCTCTACAAGATGCTGCATGACGAACTGCCCTATGACAGCGCGGTGCGGCACGAGTCCTATACCCAGCGCCCTGACGGCAGCGTGGAAGTGCGCCAGCAGATCGTGATCGCGCGCGACAGCCAGAAAAGCATCGTGCTCGGCAAGCGCGGCGCGATGATAAAGGCGATCGGCGAAGCGGCGCGCAAGGAATTGTCCGATATCCTGGGCGTGAAGGTGCACCTGTTCCTGCACGTCAAGGTTGAGGAAGGCTGGGCCGAGAAGCGCGAAATTTACGAGGAAATGGGTCTCGACTGGGTGAAATGATGCGACTTGCACTGCCTCTGCTGGCCGCTTTGGCCTGTGCGGGATGTGCGACGACGCAATCTGCGGACATGGCTGGCGCGCATTACGTTGCCTTGGGCTCCTCCTTCGCTGCCGGAGCGGGAATTGGCCCATTGCAGGAAGGATCGCCGCAACGTTGCGGACGGACGCAGAACAATTACGCCACGCTGCTGGCAAGCGAGCTTCGCCTTGATCTGACCGATGCAAGTTGCGGCGGCGCGCGGACCGAACACCTGCTCGGCCCGTGGGACGAACTGCCCGCGCAGATCGATGCAGTCACTGCCGAAACACGGCTCGTCACCATCACCGTGGGCGGAAACGACCTCGACTATATGGGCCTGCTCTTCTCGGCCAGTTGTGACCCTGCCGAAGGCATGGTGTTCGATGGCGAACGGACGGAATGCCCACCCCGCGTCCGCTTGCCTTCAGACCAAGCCTATTCAGCAACCGGCGAGCGCCTCGGCGATCTCGCACGCGAAATCCGCAACCGAGCACCCGATGCAATAATCGTCTTCGTGCAGTACGTTACGCTGGTTCCGGAGAAAGCGTGCGCTGCCATTCCCATTGATTACACCGCACAGGCAGAAGCGCGCGAACTGGCTGCACGGCTTGCTGACATTACCGCGCAGGCTGCTGAGCGTAACGACGCGCTCGTGCTGCCGGCCCAACAGCTGTCCGCCAATCAAACCGCCTGCGATACCGAGAGCTGGTCACGCGGTTTTCCCGCCAATCCTCAAATACCGGGCGCACCATGGCATCCCACGGCACTGGGCCATGCGGAAATTGCGGCAGAACTTGCGGAACTGCTGGATCGCTGATCAGGTCGGCCGATAGCGATAGCGCGTCAGGCTGCAGGCCGCAGCCACCACTGCGAGACCGCAGGAGACATACATCGGCACCGGCCCCATGCCCAGGTTGCCGGCCAGCAGGATGCCCACCAGCACCGCTGCAAGCGTCTGTCCGAACAGGCGCGAGGTTGAATAGAGCCCGCCGGCCGCTGCCGCCCGGTCCTTCGGGGCACTGCCTATTGCAAGCCGCGTGTTCGGCGCGAAGAACAGTCCGAAGCCGCTTGCAGTCAAGGCCAGCCGCCAGGCGATGCCCCATGGCCCGGGCTGTTCGGGCATGGTGGCGAGCATTATCAATCCCAGGATGGCGATACTCATCCCCGTGACGCCCAGCTTGGTCGGCGCGACCCTGTCCGACGCCCAGCCCGCAAGGGGTGATACCACCAGCATCGTCAGCGGGAATGGCAGCAGCAGGAGACCGACCGTCTGTGGCTCGTAGCCCATCGCCTCTTCCAGCCGGAACGGCAGCGACAGCATCAGCCCGCCCGCTGAAATGAAGCAGGTGAAATTGGCAAGAACCGAGAGGCCGATAACGGGCTTCGCCATCAGGTCGACAGGCAGGACCGGAGCAGGCCGCGCCTTCTCACGCCGCACCAGCAGGACAAGCGACACCACGCCAAGCGCGGCCAGCACCGAGCCAGCTACCACGTCACCATGCGTGGCCAGTTGCAAGCCGCCGATCAGCAGCAGCATGGTCAGCGCGCTCCACGCCCCGCTCTTCCATTGAAGCCGGTGATTACCCGGCTCGGGATCAGGCAGCGAACGCCCGATCAGCAACGACACCACTGCCAGCGGTGCCGCCGCCACGAACACCAGCTGCCAGGGCGCATGGCCCACGATCCAGCCGCCCAGGGTGGGTGCCATGGCGGCAGAGCTGGCGACGATTACCGAGTTGATCCCCATGCCAGTGCCCAGCCTGCTCGCCGGGTAAATTTGCCTCAGCATCGCCGCCGAAACGCTCAGCGCCATCGCGGCGCCAATCGCCTGCAGGGCGCGCAGCAGCAAGAGCACGGCGAAACTGTCAGCGAAGAAGCACAGCGCAGAAGCGACCATGAATACGCCTTGGCCATACTGGTAAAGCGTGCGGTGGCCCACCCTGTCTCCCACCGAGGCCAGCGGCAGCAAGAGCATCACGAGGACAAGCTGGTAAACCGTGACCACATTGGTCACCGCCGCATTGGAAACGCCAAGATCACGCGCGATCGTGGGCAGCGCGACATTTGGGATCGCCCCGTCGATCACCAGCAGCGACGTACCGAAGCTTATCGCGACGATTGCCCACAAGCGGCGCGGCAGCGGAAGGCCATCCGTGTCGTCCTGCGATACCTGCGATTGTGGTGAGGTCATGGCGGCATCATTCATTGCATGCCGCATTGGGCCTGATCGCCAGTTCGATCAAGGCCCAAACCTTACTCCTTTTTCGCCGCCTTTTTCTTCGCCGCTGCCTTTTTCTTGGCCGGTTTCTTCTTTGCCGCTTTCTTGCGGCCCTTCTTGGCGGGGCCCTTGGCAATTCGGGCGCGGATCAGGTCGATGGCCTGTTCCTCGGTAACGTCCTCGGGCTTGGTGCCTTTCGGCACGGTGGCGTGGTTGCTGCCATCGGTGACATAGGGGCCGTAACGACCCGGAAGGACCTTCATCTCCTCGCCCGTATCGGGGTGCTTGCCGAAGGTCTTGATCGGTTCCGCCTTGGCCCGCCCGCCGCCGCCCTTGCGGTTCTGCGCTTCGGCGAGCAGCGTGACCGCGGCGTTCATGCCGGTATCGAACACGTCACGCGTGCTCTGCAGCTTGGCGTATTTGCCGTCATGCCGCAGGTATGGGCCATAGCGGCCAATCGATGCCTCGATCTCCTTGCCGCTTTCCGGGTGCGTGCCGATCACGCGGGGCAGCGAGAGCAGCTTGAGCGCCCATTCCAGATCGAAATCGTCGACATCCTTGGGGATGGAGGCGCGCTTGGCGTCCTTGCCCTCGCCCATCTGGACATAGGGGCCATAGCGGCCCGTCTTGCGTTCGACATCGAGGCCGGTTTCCGGGTCCTTGCCCATCACCGCATCGTCTGACCCGTCGCCCTCACCCGGCTGGCCGAATTTGCGGCGGAAGGTACATTCGGGATAGTTCGAACAGCCGATAAACGCGCCATAGCGCCCGCCACGCAGTGCCAGCCGTCCGCCTTCGCGGCCATCGGCCACACACTTCTGGCAGACGCGCGGATCGACGCCTTCCTCGGTCTTGGGAAAGAGATAGTCGGACAGGTATTCGTCCAGCACTTCGGTGACTTCGGACGGAAGGCGATCCATCACCTCGTCAGCCTTGGGCTTGAAGTCCTTCCAGAACTGGCTGAGCAGCGCCTTCCATTCCTCGCGCCCGCCGGAGACCTCATCGAGCTCGTCCTCCATCCCCGCCGTGAAGTCGTAGGCGACATAGGTGGGGAAGAAACGCTCGAGGAATGCTGTGAGCAAGCGCCCCGAATCCTCTGCAAAGAAACGGTTTTTCTCCATCCGCACATAGTCGCGATCACGCAGCGTCTGGATGGTGGACGCGTAGGTCGACGGGCGGCCGATACCCAGTTCCTCCAGCCGTTTCACAAGGCTCGCCTCGGAGAAGCGGGCGGGTGGCTGGGTGAAGTGCTGGGTTGCATCGACGCCCTTCTTCAGCGGGCTGTCGCCCTTGCGCATCAGCGGCAGCAGGCCGTCGTCATCATCGTCCGCCTTCTCGTCCCGCCCCTCGCTGTAAACCGCGATAAAGCCGGGGAATTTGATCACCTGCCCGGTGGCGCGCAGTTCATGCTGGCCGGTGGCATCGCGCATGGTGACGGTGGTGCGCTCAAGCTGCGCGGTCGCCATCTGGCTGGCCATGGCGCGCTTGAAGATGAGGTCATAAAGCTTGGCCTCGTCCCCCGATCCTGCGCGATCCTTGCGGAAATCGGTCGGGCGGATCGCTTCATGCGCTTCCTGCGCATTCTTCGCCTTGGTGGCGTAGAAGCGCGGCTTTTCGGGCAGATAGGCGGGATCATAGCGATCACCGATGGCATCGCGGCAGGCGGCAATCGCACTGCCATCCATCTGCACACCGTCCGTACGCATGTAGGTGATCGCACCCGCTTCATAGAGCGACTGGGCGCAGCGCATGGTGTGGCTGGCCGAAAAGCCCAGCTTTCGGGCAGCTTCCTGTTGCAGTGTCGAGGTGGTGAAAGGTGGCGCAGGATTGCGCTTCAGCGGTTTGGTCTCGACATCCTCTACGGTGAAGCGGCCCTGCTCCACCGCAGCTTTCGCCGCTTCAGCCGTGCCGCGTTCGGAGATCGACATCTTGTCGACCTTCTCGCCCGCATATTTCACCAGCCGCGCATCGAAACCGGTGCCATCCTGCTCCATCTGCGCCGTGACGGACCAGTATTCCTGCGGGATGAACGCCTCGATTTCGCGCTCGCGATCAACGATCAGGCGCAGCGCCACCGATTGCACCCGGCCCGCGCTCTTCGCACCGGGCAGCTTGCGCCACAGCACCGGGCTGAGGGTGAAGCCGAACAAATAATCCAGCGCACGGCGGGCGAGGTATGCGTCGATGAGGTCCTGATCCAGCGCGCGCGGTGCCTTCATCGCCTCGGTCACCGCAGTCTTGGTGATGGCGTTGAATGTGACGCGCTCCACATCAGCGGGCAGCGCCTTGCGCTTCTTGAGCAGGTCCATGACATGCCAGCTGATCGCCTCGCCTTCACGGTCAGGGTCAGTCGCGAGGATCAGGCGGTCGGACTTCTTGGCCGCATCGGCAATGGCCTTGACCTGGTCGCGGTTGCGCTTGTCGGCATAGACTTCCCAGTCCATCGCGAATTCCTCGTCCGGACGAACGCTGCCGTCCTTGGGCGGCAGGTCGCGGACGTGGCCGTAAGAGGCGAGGACCTTGAAGTCCTTGCCGAGATACTTCTCGATGGTTTTCGCCTTCGCGGGCGATTCAACAATGACTAGCTGCATGATCTGAAAATGGCATTCCCTACGCGTGTACGTACGCGCGAGGGTGTTGCGCTTTGCCCAGATTCGTCAAGCAGGCAATTGACCGCAATGGCCGGAAAGGATCAGGAGAAGACCTCTTCCAGCTGTTCGCCGTCATTCTGCAGCATGCAGTAAACCGCAATCGCAAAGGCAGGCGAGATGGTGTTGGAAAAGGCGTCAAGGAAACCGCCAATCACCATACCCAGCCTGAGATTCGCAGCTACGAGGATGGCTGCGATAACGCCCAAGACCACGATCAAGACGACGAACATCACCAGGCCTGCGAGGAAGATGGTAAGACCGTTGCCACGTGTCACTTCCCAGCTTGCCTTGAGCGAATCGATCACGCCTTCCTTCCCGCTGACCACATAGCCAACCGCCGCAGACCAGCGCACTAGCAGGATGATGCCAGGAACGATCAGCAGCACGAAACCGATCATCATCCCGATCGCGGCAATGATGCTCATGCCGATGTAATGCCAGAAGCGGTTCGCATCGGTCGCGAGGCGATTGCGCGAAATGAGGTAGTTCTTGGTCAGCCAGTAAAGGCCGACAATGGTCGCAACCAGTGTCAACAGTTGCAGGCCCACCATGGCTGGCGTGTGGGCGGAGAGCATCTCCGCATCTTCGAGGCTGAAGATCGAGTCCGATCCCATCGGAGCCGGACCAATCAGCGCACCAATCGCAGACAATCCGCCGATGGCACCGGTAAAGATCAGCACATTGCGCAGGTTGTCCTGCACGATTGCCACGGTTTCACTCAGGATACCGCCGACATCCAGTTGCTTTGCCATCCCAATTCCCCCTCAAGAACAGTCCCCGTTGAGACTGCAGTAGATCAATGAAGCGGAGGTTTGGCAAGTAAGCGGTGAACCTCGTCCGATCAACTTATCAAAAGCGGGGTTTTCGCGGGCAGGATCGTTGGCTTTCAACCGGATATGAGGCTGACGCGGCCTCCGGCATGGCGTTCCAGCTGGCCAGCGATTTCGAGTTCAAGCAGCGCCATCTGCACCGCGCCCGCACTCTCTCCGCTTTGCCGCACCAGTTCGTCCACCGGCACTGGCGCAGTGGTCAGCAAGCCAGCGATGTCCGCCGCATCGGCAGGTTCGGCGTCATAGTCGATATCGTCATGCTCGAACGCCGAGACCGGTTCGCGGAATGTGGAGCGCGGATTGCCGTCAAAATCTGACAGCAGCTCAACCACGTCCTCTGGCGAATGCACCAGCACCGCGCCTTCGCGGATCAGCTTGTTGCACCCCTCGCTGCGCGGTTCGAGCGGGCTGCCGGGGATGGCCATGACTTCCCGGCCCATCTCGCCCGCCAGCCTTGCCGTGATGAGCGAGCCGGACTTGGGCGCCGCTTCTACAACCAGCGTGCCGGCCGAAAGCCCCGCTATGATGCGATTGCGCTTGGGAAACAGCTGGCCGCGCGGGCTGGTGGTCGGCGGCTCTTCGGCGATCAGCAGGCCTTCGCTGGCCACGCGCTCCTGCAGCTTCTCGTGCTGCGGCGGATAGGTGATATCGATGCCGCTGGCGATTACGCCGATCGTGCCGCCCAGCGCTGCGCCCAACGCCCCCTCATGCGCCGCGCCATCGATGCCACGCGCAAGGCCGGAGACGACGGTGAACCCCTCCCCCGCCAGCGCCGAGGCGAAGTCGCGCGACAGCTTCACCGCTGCGGCAGAGGCATTGCGCGCACCGACCATGGCAACGCAAGGATTCGAGGCAAGGGACAGGTTCCCCCGCACGGTGAGGATCGGCGGAGCGCCCTCCACCTCTCGCAACAGGGCAGGATAATCCGGCATGTCGTGAAACAGGTAGCGCGCACCGGCCTTGCGCACCGCAGCCACCTCCTCCTCGATCCGCGATGCAGGAGCCGCGCGATACTGCCGCTTGCCCCTCGCCGCCAGATCCGGAAGCGCCTCCAGCGCAGCCACAGCGGAACCGAAACGGCGCAGAAGCTGGCTGAAGCTGACCGGACCGATATTGGGAGAACGCAACAGCCGGATGCGGGCAAAGGCCTCCTCCTGCGCCAGCACGGGAGCTGCCGCCGTCGCCATTATTTTGTGCCGCCAACCCTGGGCTCGGTGCCCGATTTGAGGCGCGCAATATTCTCCCGATGGAGCCAGATGACCAGCGCAGCAATCAATGCCAGAACCGGGACATAAGACAGGGCGCCAAGCACGAAAGCAGCCACTACAGCTCCGATAACCGCGCTCATCCCGGCAAGCGAACTGATGCGGAAGATTGCCAGCACCGCGATCCACACCACGGCATATGCCACTCCGATGGGCCAGGCGATGCCGAAGGCGACCCCGGCATTGGTAGCCACGCCCTTGCCGCCCTTGAACTTCAGCCACACGGGGAAGCAGTGCCCCAGCACCGCACCCAGCGCCGCAGCGGGCACCGGGCCCCAGAACGCTTCTGGCATGTGAACCTTCTGTCCAAGCCACAACCACACCAGGTGCACAGCGAAGAACCCCTTCGCCAAATCGAGCAACAGGGTAAGCGCGGCGAGCCATTTGCTGCCCGTACGCAGCACGTTGGTGGCACCGATATTGCCGCTGCCGATCTTGCGCACATCGCCCTTGCCCGCCGCAAGGGCCAACAACAGGCCGAAGGGAATCGAACCAAGCAGGTAGCCGAACAACAGGGCAAGCAGCGTTTCCATGGTCCCACTCATACCCGCTATACCCATGAATGGCAGGGTAAAAATGATCCGCATCCGAGCATGTCCCTCGGCGGCAGAGATTGACGATTGCAGCCTTACCAGCCATCGCTTCGCGCCATGGTCGATCCTGCAGCCCCTATCCTGATCTTCGATTCCGGTGTCGGCGGCCTCACCGTGCTGGCCGAAGTGCGCAAGCTGCTCCCCGATGCACCGGTGATCTATGTCGCTGACGAGGCGGCGCTGCCCTATGGCGACAAGACCGAGGCAGAGATCGCCGCACGGGTCTGCGGGCTGCTGGGGCGGCTTGCAGAACGATATCATCCGCGCCTGATCTGCATCGCCTGCAACACCGCCAGCACCATTGCGCTGGGCATGGTCCGCGATGTGCTGGAAACGCCGATTGTCGGCACCGTGCCTGCCATCAAGCCTGCCGCCGAGAATACGCAGAGCGGCGTGATCGGCCTGCTCGGCACGACGGCGACGATCCGCCAGGCCTATGTCGACAAGCTGGAAGCCGAATTCGCGACAGGCAAGACGCTGCTCCGCCACGCCGCGCCCGAACTCGTCGGTGCGGCCGAACTCAAGTTGCGAGGCGGCACGCCCGACCCGGCGATTTTTGAGCGGGCTGCACAAGGCTTGCTCAGCCAGCCCGGCGGCGAATCAATCGATACGGTGGTGCTCGCCTGCACCCATTTCCCGTTACTGGCAGACGAATTGAGCGCAGCTTTCGGGGAAAAAGTGAAATTTGTTGACGGAGCGCAAGGTATAGCCCGCCGCATCCACTATCTCACGCAGGGTCAGGCATTCGCCCGGCAGGATCAGGACTTTGCGATAGTTACCGGCGATGAGCACAATCATTCAAATCTTGCAGGCACGCTGCAAACATACGGAATCTGCGGAATCCGAAGCCTTTAATGCGAGCAGTTCGCAAACTCCGCGCTTTAAACCGCGGCCCGATTTGACTAAGTCCGCCGACACAGATGGCCGCGATTCTGATTGCGGTGCAGACCGGACAAGTACGCTGAACTACGACCAGATCTTCGACCAGGCGATTGACCGCCTGCATACCGAGGGGCGTTACCGCGTCTTTATCGACATCCTGCGCAACAAGGGTGCCTTCCCCAATGCGCGCTGTTTCGCCGGTCACAATGGCCCGAAGCCGATCACCGTGTGGTGCTCGAACGATTACCTTGCAATGGGCCAGCACCCCAAGGTTGTCGCCGCGATGGAAGAGGCGCTGCACGATGTCGGCGCCGGTTCCGGTGGTACCCGCAATATCGGCGGCAATACGCACTACCACATCCAGCTGGAGCAGGAACTGGCAGACCTGCACGGCAAGGAAAGCGCGCTGCTGTTCACCAGCGGCTATGTCTCCAACGATGCCACGCTGTCCACGCTCGCCAAGCTTCTGCCCGGCTGCATCATCTTTTCCGATGAGCTGAACCACGCCAGCATGATCGCCGGCATCCGCAATTCGGGCTGCGAAAAGCGTATCTTCCGCCACAATGACGTGGATCACCTGCGCGAACTGCTCGCTGCAGAAGATCCCGACGTGCCAAAGCTGATCGCTTTCGAGAGCGTCTATTCGATGGATGGCGACGTCGCCCCGATCCACGCGATCTGCGACCTGGCGGACGAGTTCAACGCCCTCACCTATATCGACGAAGTTCACGCCGTGGGCATGTATGGCGATCACGGCGGCGGCATTTCCGAGCGGGACGATGCGGCTGACCGCATCGACCTCATCGAAGGCACGCTGGGCAAGGCTTTCGGCGTGATGGGCGGCTATGTCGCTGCCAGCAAGAAGGTGATCGACTGCATCCGCTCCTATGCGCCGGGCTTCATCTTCACCACCTCGCTGAGCCCCGTGCTGGTGGCCGGCGTGCTGGCATCGGTGCGCCATTTGAAGCAGAGCAGCGTGGAACGTGACGGCCAGCAGGCTGCCGCAGCCATGCTCAAGCAGAAGTTCCGCGATTCCGGCTTGCCGGTGATGGACAGCACCACCCACATCGTTCCGCTGATGGTGGGCGATCCGGTGCGCGCCAAGAAGATCAGCGATATCCTGCTGGCCGAATACGGCGTCTATGTGCAGCCGATCAACTTCCCCACCGTGCCCCGCGGAACCGAGCGCCTGCGCTTCACCCCTGGCCCCGCCCACACCGAAGAGATGATGTCGGAATTGACCAAAGCGCTGGTGGAGATCTGGGACAGGCTGGAGCTGGAGCTGGCACAGGCTGCCTAAAGACCGCAGTCGGTGATCGCTTCCAAGCCGGTTGTCCACCACGCAAGCGCGCATAACAGCCCCACCAATGGCATCTCCTTTGGGGCCAGCACCACGCGTCCACCACACTCTCGCCGGTTAGCAAGATCCATAGCTCATGACGTGGCAACCTGATCGGGTTCGCCGTGACAGGCTGTTCAATCGCGCGCAGTGATCATCAAGGTGTCGACAAGTGTCGTCGTGAGCAATTCGTTGGCGACACTGCCGATTGTGGCGTGGCGAAATCCGCTTTCACCATGCGATCCGATGACGACAAGGTCAGCCCCCGTTTTGGCCGCCACGCCGTTGACGACGCCGTACACAAGGCCAATGTCCACATGCGTATGCAGACCTTCGCGAAGGCCTTCGTCGATCGCCAGGTCCTTCACGAAGCGGTCCATCCCGGCACGACTTGCGTCCAGCACTTCTTCGCGCACATAGGGCGCCTTCTGCCAGGCGTCGAAGGGTACGTGGCATCCATGCACCAGGTGGAATTCGGCATCCGGAAATATCTGGATAGCCTGCATCAAAGCCTTGGCAGATGGCACTGAGAAATCGGTTGCCAGGATTATCTTCCCGTAAGGCCGATGAGGCCGCTGTTTGACCACCAGGACCGGCTGTGAACAATTTCGAAGGGTGTAATCGACCGCTGTTCCAAGCAGGTAGTCGCGCAGGGAATTGTGCCGTGCCGGCCCCATCACGACGATACTGGCACCGCAAGTTTTTGCCGCCTCCGCAAGTGCCTGCGGCGCTGCACCTTCGGTGTAGAGGAACTCGACAGCTTCTGCTCCCGCAATTCCTTCGGGCAGCACCGCCCTCATCTGCTTGTCGAGGCGCGACTTGTCGAAAACCTCGGACTGCTTGTAGTCCAGCGCGTGGACAAGCACGACCTTGCTGCCCAGTTGCTGGCCAAGCATTATCGCGCGGTCGACCGCCCGATCAGCTCTTGCACTAAAGTCAGTCGCTACGAGTACCGGCCCTTGCATTGAAACACACTCCTGTCGTTGGAAATTCCAAGGCAGAAGTCAGTAAACACTGCTCGAGCAGGTCGGGCATTGACTCAGCGCAAGCTCACCACATTGTCGCTGCTGCGCGGATCGGGGCGGTCGCCGCGATAGATGCTGGCCATCGGCTCGTCCTCGACGATGAAGCCCAGCGTGGCTCCGAATCCGTTGAAACGGGTAGCCATCGCCGCACCATAGGCGCCCAGCATGCCGATCTCGATATAGTCGCCCGCCTGGATATCCTCCGGCAGCATAAAGGGGCCCTTCATGAAGTCGGCATCGTCGCAGGTGGGGCCATAGAACGAGAATTCGGTGAGTGGCTGGGTGAGATCATCTTCCAGCGCGACAACAGGGAAGCGCCAAGCCACATGCGCGGCATCGAACAGCGCGCCATAGGCACCATCATTGATGTAGAGCTCATCCCCGCGGCGCTTCTCCACCTTCACGATCAGGCTGGAATATTCGGCGCACAGCGCACGGCCCGGCTCGGCCCACAGTTCCGCCGAATAGGAAATCGGCATCGCTTCGAACGAGCGGTGGATCTGCGCGAAATAGTCTTCCATCGCAGGCGGATCGAGATCCGGATAGATGCTCGGGAAACCGCCGCCGACATCGACGATGTCCACGGTGATCGCGGCCTCTGCAATCGCTGCACGGACGCGCTCCAGCGCCTGCACATAGGCAAAGGGTGTCATCGCCTGGCTGCCGACGTGGAAGCAGATGCCCAGCGCATCGCAATGCTGGCGGGTGGCCTGCAGCAGCGGGGTTGCATCGGCAAGGTCGACGCCGAACTTGGAAGCCAGCGAAAGCTCGGAATGTTCGGAGGATACGCGCAGGCGCACCAGCAGTTGCAGATCGCTTGCGCCGTCCGTGGCCTCCACGATCTTCTGCAGCTCTTCCATCGTGTCCAGGCTGAAGGTGCGAACGCCATGCTGGAAATAGGCTTCGCGGATCGCTCCCTTTGTTTTCACCGGATGCATGAAGCACAGCGTGGCTTCGGGCAGCACTTCGCGCACCATGCGAACCTCGCCGATCGAAGCGACGTCATAATGCGTCACGCCTTCGCTCCACAGGATGCGAATCAGGTCGGGCGAAGGATTGGCCTTCACCGCGTACATCGCCGTACCGGGGAACTTCTCGGTGAAGAAACGCGCAGCGCGGGCAGCGGCATGGGGGCGATTGAGAATCACCGCCTCATCCGGAGCAATTTCGCGGACTACAGCCTTGGCGTCAGGGAAAGTGTGCAATTCAAGGGACCCCCAGAACGTTAGTTACTCACAAGCTGCCTTGCGGTTGGAAGTCCCCTTGGGGCAGCGGAAGGGGGGCATATAAAGCCGCGAAATCCTGATGCAAGAACAAAGCGCATGGCATTTCCACGCATCAGGCGGCAGCATGTTCCGAAAAAGTCAGAACTTCACGTCAGGCACGGCATCGACCACGCCCTTTTCGCTGTCATCGAGCTGGTGGAAATCGGCCGGGCGGAAACCCAGCATGCCGGCAAACAGGACTGCGGGAAACGATTCGATACCGGTGTTGTAGCGAGACACGGCAGCGTTGAGCGCACGGCGCGCAGCGGCCAGCTTGTCTTCCACATCGCCCAGCTCGCGCTGGAGTTCCTGGAAATTGGCGCTCGCCTTGAGGTCGGGATAAGCCTCGCCCAGCGCCAGCAGCTTGTCCAGCGCCACACGCAGCTGCGCCTCGTCGCCGGAAGCAGGAGAGCCGCTGGCGGCTGTATTGCGGGCAGAAATCACTGCATCGAGCGTGTCCTGCTCATGCGCCGCATAACCTTTTACCGTGTTCACGAGATTGGGGATCAGGTCGTGCCGCTGGCGTAATTGCGCATCGATATCGGCCACGCCCTGATTGACGTTCTGCCGCAGTGCCACGAGCTTGTTGTAAATGCCGATGACCACGATGACCAGCAGCACCGCGAAGCCGATAAGAATCCATTCCATGAAACCTGCCCTAACCTATCCCTGTTAAGACAAAGTGTGCCATGAATGGGAACGGGCGCAAGGGGGGCATTGAATAGCGTGATCGCGAGACCGGATATCGATGAACTGCTCAGCGGTGAACTGGGCCAGTGGCTGCAGGGACAGACGCTGGTGCGGGATGAGGCGCGCGAGAAGAGCAATTCGCGGCTGGTCATCGCCGCCTTCGTGGTGCTGCCCGCGCTGGCCTTCATCTGGTTCAGCCCGATCGGGATCGGCCAGCTGGGTATATTCCTGTCCGTGGTGATCGTCGGGGCGGCAGGCTGGTGGGTCTATGCCCCGCGCGCCAAGGCGATCAAACAGACCAAGGAAGGCATCAACGCCGCCCTCGCCCGCGCTCTGGGGCTGGAATATGAGCACGACTGCCAGCCGGGCATGGGCTTTGCCCGCGCCCAGGCGTTCAAGATGCTGCCCGGTTTCGACCGGTCGAGCTATGAGGACATGTGGAGCGGCGAAGTTTCCGGACGGCGCTTCACCTTGCATGAAGCCGAACTCAAGCAGCGCAGATCAAGCGGCAAGAGCACGCATTATGTCACCGTGTTCCGCGGGCCGGTGATGACCATTTCGTCAGACCGCGAATTTCACGGCATCACCCTTCTCGAACGCGCGGGCAAACATCGCAACTTCCTGTTTTTCGGCGAGAAGGACAGCCTCAGCGTGGGCGGCAAGGAATTGCGCAAGGTGGACATGGTGCATCCCGAATTCGAGGATGAATTCACCATCTACGCCACTGACCAGACCGAGGCGCACTACCTTGTTCACCCCTCCTATGTCGAAAAGCTGATTGAGCTGGAGCGCGCCTTTGCAGGCAAGAAGATCCGCACTCTGATGATGGACGGCGAAGTCACTGTGGTGCTGGAAGCCAAGAACATGTTCGAAAGCGGCAGCATGGATGCAGGCCGCGATCGGGAAATGATCGAGACCTGCATCGAGCAATTCATGTCGATGGCGGAACTTGCTGCGGCGCTGAACCAGTCGGGAAAGCGCTAGCTTCACATTTCGTCATTGCGAGGCCGCAAGCCGAAGCAATCCAGGGCGACACAGCACCGCCCTGGATTGCCGCGCGGCTACGCCGCTCGCAATGACGGTGGTATCTTACTTATCGAACAGCTTGGCCCAGCGGCGCTTCTCGCGGGTCTTCCAGTGTTCGCGGTGGTAAGCGTCCGATGCCAGCAGCGGCATGACCGAACCGGCTTCGGCGAACACCATCTGTTCGATCGCGGTGGAGACCTTGCCCCAGCTCGCCGCTTCCTGCAGCGTGGAGGACGAACAGGCACCATCGCGCACGTCAGCCACGGTGATCTGCACCGCATATTTGTGCACCGCCACGTCTTCATGACCGAGGATTTCGGCACAGACGACCGTGTCCTGGATGAAGTTCTTGGGCACGCCGCCACCGACCATCAGCAGGCCGCTTTCGCCAGCCTTGATCTTGATATCGGTGAGCTCGCGGAAGTCTGCCACGGCGTCGATCATCAGGTAAGGCTCGCCCTTTTCCATCTGGTCGACCTGGTGCTTCACCAGCCCGAAGCCTGCGGACGAGTCCACAAAGGCCGGGCAGAAGATTGGCACATCATGCTCATAGGCGAGCTTGACGAGGCTGTTGTCCTTCTTGCCGTGTTCGGCAAGGTACTTGCCCATCTCGCGGATGAAGGCGCGGCTGGAATAGGGGCCAGCGGGCAGCGAGTTGGCAATCTTGTTGATCGTGAAGTCGCAATCCTGAAGCTGCTCTTCATCGATGTAGGTATCGTAGATGCGGTCGATATAGAGCGAACGCAGCGTGTCATCGTCCGGGATCTCGTTCGCCTGGTAATGCTTGTGGCCAAGCCCTTCGAAGAAATCCATGTCGACAATGGTAGCGCCGGTGGCGACCACGCAATCGACCATGTTGGAACGGATCAGCTCTGCATAAAGGTCCATGCAGCCGCCCGCGCTGGTGGAACCGGCAATGACGAGGAAGATCGTGCAATCCTTGTCGGCCAGCATCTGGTTGTAGATGCCGGTGGCGCGGGCAAGGTCACGGCTGGTGAAGCTCATCTTGCCCATCGAATCGATGATCGGGCGCGCATCGAAAGTGGTGATGTCGATATGCTCGACTTCCGTCGAAAGGAGTTCCTTCTTGCGGGTGTCGTTGATCTTGGATTCGGTCATTCATGCTCTCCGGCCATTGCTGGTCATAAGGCGAATCGCACGCGGATTTTACGCGGCGATTTCAGTGCGGCAGCGCCCTTTGTAGCAAAGCTTGGGCGAAGCAAGAAAAATGTCCGAAATAGGTTGCATTTGACAATCTAATTTCCGGGGCGCACCCTCGCCATCGGGAAATCGGGAGGAGACGAAATCATGTCCACGCAAATTCTTGCGCCAGCCGCCGTGCTGGTGGCCTGGTCACTGTTCATGCTGCTGTGGATGGCCGCCTTGCGCTTGCCGGCGCTCGCCAAGCTTGACATGCCACCGGAGAAATCACGCGGTGGCAGGGGCAGCGATCTCGACGGTGTCCTGCCAGACGAAATGCAGTGGAAAGCCCACAATTACAATCACCTGATGGAACAGCCGACCATCTTCTATGCGCTGGTGGCGATCTTCGCGATTGGCGGCGCTACGCAGACGGATGTGTGGCTGGCATGGGCCTATGTCGGCCTGCGCGTGGTGCATTCGCTGTGGCAGGCAATGGTCAACACCATCCCCGTCCGCCTGTCGATTTTCGTGCTGGGCACCGTGGTGCTGGTCGCCATGGCGGTGCGCGCAGTGATGCTGACGCTATAGGCGCAGATAGGCAATAATGCAGAGGCTTCGCTTCGGCCAGCGGTAGGCCGCCCCGGATTATGCCAGCGGCATCACACATGGAGTTGCCGCGATGGGCCACATTCTGATTGTCGATGACGACGAGATCATAGCCGAACTCGCATCCGAAATCCTGATTTCGGAAGGGCACGCCTGCGGCTGGGTCACAGACGCCGCACAGGCGGAAAAGCTGCTGCGCTGGCGCAGGCCGGACCTGATGCTGCTGGATGACAACATGCCGGGAGAAACCGGCAACACGCTGCTGCGCCGCCTGCGTAAGTCTCCCCAATTCTATGATCTGCCGGTGATCATGTTCACGGCGGCTACAGGCGAGAATGACGAGCGCCGTGCGCGCTTTAACGGCGCGCAGGATTACGTCCGCAAGCCAGTCGATCCCAAGGTCTTGCTATGGCGTGTCGAGAAAGCGCTGAAATCGCGCGGGCCCCGCAAGCACCGCAGGCTTGAGGACTTGGCCGAATTCCAGTTGCAACACTATTGCGAAGAGAAACCGCGACAGGTGTTTATCTAGGCCCCCAGCCCTTCCATGTCGCCGATGAAGTCCTGCGTCCAGCGCAGCACGTTGTCGTCACGAACGGTTCCGATCAGCTTCTGGTAGCGCTCCTTGCGTTCATCCAGCGGCATGTCGAGCGCGAGGCGGATATTGTGCGCCAGGTCATCAGGGCTGTGCGGGTTCACGAGCAGCGCGTCCTGCATCTGCTGTGCAGCCCCCGCAAACATGGACAGCACCAGCACGCCGGGATCTTCCGGGTCCTGCGCCGCCACATACTCCTTGGCCACCAGGTTCATTCCGTCACGCAAGGGGGTGACAAGGCCGATCTTGGAAGCGCGGTAAAAACCGAACAGCTCTTCTTGGCTGTAACCCTTGTTGACGTAGCGGATCGGAACAAGATCGACGTCCGAACGCGCACCGTTGATCTGCCCGCACTTCTGCTCGAGTATCTCGCGGATTTTCTGGTAGGAGCCGATATCCTCGCGGCTGGGCGGCGCGATCTGGATGAAGACAAGGTCCTCCACGCGCTCCGGATGCTCGTCAAAGAAGCGACCGATACCGTCGATCCGCTCCGGAATACCCTTGGAATAATCGAGCCGATCCACACCGATCATGCAGGTGCGCCCGCGCAATGACCTGGCAAGCCGATCCTGCGCGGTCTGCGCGGCCGGAGTATTGCCCTTCTCCATGAAATGATCGTAGTCGATCCCGATGGGATAGGCGCGCGCAACGCTGGTCCGCCCGTCCAGCGTCACTGTGCCCTTCTCGCGATCGACCTCGGCACCCAGTTCCTTGGCGCAATAATGCAGGAAGCTCTCCAGCCAGGTATCGTTCTGGAAGCCGATCAGGTCATAATGCAGCAGGCTTCTCACCAGCCGCTCGTGATATGGAAGCGAGACGAACAGGTTGGATGGGGGCCATGGGATGTGCAGGAAGAAACCGAGTTTGTTCTTGAGCCCGCGTGCGCGCAGCCTCTCGCCCAGCGGCATCAGGTGATAATCATGCACCCAGACAAGGTCGCCGTCCTCCACCAGTGGCAAGACGCTGTCCGCAAAACGTTCGTTGACCCGCTCATAACCCTTGCCGAATTCGCGCTCATATTCGGTAAGGTCGATACGATAATGGAACAGCGGCCACAGCGTGGAATTGGCATAGCCGTTGTAATACTCCTCGAGATCCTGCTTCTCGAGGTCGATCGTGGCGGTGGTCACGCCTTCCGCCGAACGCTGGATATGCAGGTCGCCGGTGAACGCGCTGCATTCCTGCCCGGACCAGCCGAACCAGATACCGCCGTTGTCCTTCAGGGCCGAATTGAGAGCCCCTGCCAATCCGCCCTGCGCACCAGCGGCTCCACGCGCCTTGGGAACCGCGACCCTGTTCGAAATGACAACAAGCCTGCTCATGAATGCCCCTTATCGCACCGTGTTCCATGGCCTGGACAGCAGGCCGGCACAGTTGATCACTCCAACCAGCGAGTAGGTTTGCGGAAAGTTCCCCCACAGCTCGCCCGTTTCGAAGTCCATGTCCTCCGACAAAAGGCCGGACCCTGTGCGATGGTCGAGCATGGTGCAGAAGAGTTCGCGGGCCTCTTCCTTGCGCCCCATCAGCGCCAGCGCCTCGATCAACCAGAATGTGCAGATGTTGAACGCCGTTTCGGGCGCGCCGAAGTCGTCCTCTGCGGCGTAACGCAGCATGTGCTCGCCGCGGCGCAAGTCCCGCTCGATCATCTCGAAGGTTGCCTCGAAACGCGGATCGTCAGGCGCAACGAAGCGCAGTTCGAGCAATTGCAGGAGGCTGGCGTCGAGATAATCGCTTTCGAAGCTGGCGCCATAATGCCCGCCCTCCCCGTTTTCGACCCATGCCTCCTTGTCGATCGTCTCGCGCACGAAGTCTGCCCGGTCACGCCAGAACTTCTCGCGGTCCGTCTTGCCCAGGAAACCTGCGGTAATCGCCAGCCTGTCGCACGCGGCCCAGCTCATCACGGCGGAGTAGGTATGCACCTCCTGCCGCGTGCGGAACTCCCACAGTCCTGCATCGGGCTGATCGTGCATCTGCCACGCCGTTTCGCCGACCTGCTCCAGCGCTTCGAAGTCCTTGTCATCAGCGATACGCAGCAGGCGCTTGTCAATGAAGCCCTGCACCGTCGGCAGAACAATCTGGCCATAGCAGTCATGCTGCACCTGCTTGTAGGCGGCATTGCCGATGCGCACCGGCCCCATGCCGCGATATCCGGCCAGCCAGCTGGCGGTGGTTTCGTTCAGCTCCGCAACGCCCATCACGGAATAGAGCGGCTGGATCTGCCCGCCCTTCGAGGCATCCACGATATTGCGCAGATAGCCGAGATACTTCTCGAGCACATCCAGCGCGCCGAGGCGATTCAGGGCCTGCACGGTGTAGTAGGAATCGCGAATCCAGCAGTAGCGATAGTCCCAGTTGCGTTCCGAATACGGCGCTTCGGGAATCGAGGTTGTCAGCGCGGCAACGATGGCGCCGGTTTCCTCGTGCTGGCACAGCTTGAGCGTGATGGCGCAGCGGATCACCTCTTCCTGCCATTCGAACGGCGTGGCGAGGCTGCGTACCCAGTGCTGCCAGTACTTGCGCGTCAGCTGTTCCATGCTGCGTACTTCTTCGCGCAAATTGCCGACGAAAGGCTCGTCAGGACCAAGGAAGAAATGGGTATCGTCTTCAATCCGGAAGAAGCGGTTTTCCAGGATGTAACCCACCGGCGCATCGGTGGAGAGGCGCAGCGCCTGCCCTGAAATCAGGTAGCGAATGTGGTTGGTGCCATTCGTGGTGTCGGCCAGGCCGGCACCGTGGTCCTTCATCGGGCGCAGCACCACCCTGATGCGCGGGGTGCCCGCGACAGGGCGCACGATGCGCGTGTAGGAAACGGGGCGATACATGCGGCCCGACCGCTCATAGCGAGGGCAGAAATCGAGAATCTCGACCGCGCTCCCGTCGGCCGCCTCCAGCGTGGTGACGAGGTTCGGCGTGTTGCGGATGTATTCCTGCCGTGCGCTCACCTGCCCTTCGAGTTCGAACCGCCAGACACCGGCATCCTGCTGGTCTCCATTGAGCAGGGCGCAGAACACCGGATCGCCATCCACGCGCGGCACGCAGCCCCAGACCAGCGCGCCGCGCCGGTCGACAAGGCCGGACACCTGGCAGTTGCCGATCGGCCAAAGCTCAAGGTCGCTCTGCATCGCTGACACCCCTCCCATCATGCGAGCCCCAGCCAAGACAAGACCTCAGCTGGATTGGCGAGGCTATATTGCGCCTGCGTTGGGGTTCTGTCTCCGACCAAGATCGCTGTTCCTCCATACTCTGCAACGGCGGCAAAGCCGTCCTCATCTGTCACATCGTCCCCGATGAACACCGGGTGCGAACCGGCAAATGCCCGGTGTTCCATGAATGCCTTCACCGCGGCACCCTTTTCTGCCCCGGGATGCACCAGTTCAACCACGCATTTGCCCTGCTTCAGGGCAAGGCCGTGCGCATCGGCGAGCTGCCTGGCATAGGCGAGGCCCTGTGCCTCGAGATCAGGATTCGCGCGATAATGCAGCGCTGCGCCGTGCGGCTTCTCTTCCAGCGAAAATCCGTGCGTGGACGCGAATATCGTCAATTCCCGTAACACCTCTGGCGGGAACGGCTCCGGCGCGGCGGCAAGCGGCGTATTGTCCGGCAATCGCATGTCTGCTCCGTGCGATCCGGCACGGGCGATGGCAAGTTTGCCGGTAAAACCCTCTATGTTGCTGATCGACCTGCCGCTGACCAGTGCGAGCCGACCTTCCAGCCGATCTGCAAGCTCTCGCAACGCGTCCCCAAGGCCAGTTGGAACATCAATGCCGTCAGGCGTTGCAGCGATGTCCACCAGTGTTCCATCAAAATCGAGAAACACGGAGACGGGTTGGCCCGATCGCATGGTATCGAGGCCTGGAGGCTTCGGCAGGGCTGTTATCGCTGACATTGACAACAAGGCATACCCTGCCACTGCCACGCGTCAATCGCGCAAGTGCCATTCTTGCCGCATTGCAGCAATCTGCTGGCAAGATGATGCGGGGATTCAACTGTTGATCGCTCAATTGTGCGCTTCAAATCGGCGCTGTGCCATGTTTATAGTGGGATGCATGATCCTGTTTGGCATCCGTTCCCCACTCGTCGTAGAGGTCGAAGAAACACTGCTCCGACTGGGCAAGCAGATCGCCGCTGCAGTCAGCGTGAATGACACGCCGCGCATGATCGACCGGCGCTTGGTCGTCGATCTTGCTGATTTCGAAGCACCGCAAGGCGGGCGCTTCATTGCCATCGCCTTCCAGCCGCAAAGGCGTGGAGAACTGGTGCAACAGGCGCGGGATCTCGGGCTGGAGCTGGCCGAAGCACTGGTGGACCCCACCGCCATTCTCCCCCGCTCCATCCGTGTTGGCGACGGCACCTTCATCAATGCCGGAGTAGTGATCGGTGGCGCAACCGCCATTGGCGAGGCAGTGCTGGTCAATCGTTCGGCCTCGCTTGGCCACCATGTACTGCTGGGAGATCGGGTCAGCATCGGCCCGGGTGCGGTTCTGGCGGGCAATATCCGCGTTGGTGAAGACAGCGTGATCGGCGCAGGGGCTGTCATCCAGCCGGATGTTCGCATCGGTTCCAACGTCATCGTCTCGGCCGGTGCGGTGGTCCGCAAGCACGTGGCTGATGGCAGCCTGGTGGCGGGCAATCCCGGGGTCGCCAAACCCTTCCGCCCACGCGCTTCCGCACTGAGGATGGCCGGGGGCGAATAGTTGTGGCTTTGGGGGGCAAGACAATCTGGCGGAATATCGCCGAGGGGGGCAAGCGCCCCTTCCTGGTGGCACCGGGGAAGACCTGGTCCTACACCGAGCTTTCGCGCGCCATCCGCCAATGGCTGGCGCTGTTCGATAAATCGGACCTGCGGTCAGGTGATTTCTACGTCATCTGCACCGCGGATGAGTTCCTGCTCTGCTCGGGCTTTATCGCAGGGCTGCTTGATGGGCGCGTGCCTGTTGTCCTTTCTGCGGACACCCCGCTTCCCCGGCTCCTGGCCGTGTCTGACGCGGTTTCTGCCAGGCTACTGGTGCATGATGGTTCGATCCCGATTGCGGGACCTGGCAAGGATGTTGCGCAAGCGCCCCTGGCTGGCGTCGAGGATCAACCCGCACGCAAGGGCCTGTTTTCGCGGTTCGGCAAGGGCGGTGAGAAAATCCTTCCAGCGCTGCCGGTGACCGATGAACATCGAGAACCCGCGCTTCCCGATGATCCAGAGGGGTTGGCTTATGTGCTGTTCACCTCGGGCACCACATCCTCGCCAACAGGCGTAAAGATCACACGTGGAAACCTGTACGCCAATTGCGAAACGCTGGTGCGGCTCTTTGGCTATGACGCGAACTCGCGCATTTTCAACGATATGGTCCTCGCCCATGCAGACGGGATGATCCAGGGGCCTGTGCTGGCTGCCGTGGCTGGTGGTGCAGTCGTTCGCTCTGGCGGGTTTGAACTGTCACGGCTGGAACAATGGCTCGAGCGCGTGCGAGAGACGCGTTCGACCCATGTGATCACCGTGCCGACAATCTGGGCGATGGTGGATAGCTACGCCGCCCACGATGACTATTTCGATGCCCCAGAATGCACCTCGCTGCAATCCGTGGCCGCCAAGCTTCCCGAAGAGCTTTGGCAACGGCTGGAGACACGTTTCAGCCGGCCCATCGCGAGCCATTACGGGCTGACCGAAACCGTAGCCAGTGCACTCTATGCAGGCCCTCATGCTGAAATGGGTGAACGCGGGACGCTGGGAAAGCCGATCGATTGCGAAGCACGGATCGATCCCGAGGCAAGTGTAGAAGGCGAACTGCAATTGCGCGGGCCAAACATCTTCCCCGGCTATTGGCAGAACGATGAACGCACGGCAGCCAGCTTCACCGATGATGGCTGGCTCCGCACCGGCGATATCGCCAGGCTACGCAAAGATGGCTCCTACGAGATTCTCGGCAGGTTGAAGAACATCATAATGTCAGGCGGATTCCTGATCCGCCCGGACGAGATTGACGAAGCGATGCTGCGCCACCCCGCGGTGCGCGAGAGCGTGACAGTGCCGCTCGAGGACGAAACCTTCGGCGAGATCGCCGCGAACGCGGTGGTATTGCAGCAGAATATCACGCCCGAAGAGCTGGCAGCCCATGCCCGCGAAAACCTTGAAGCGCGCAAGGTTCCGCGCAAGATCATGCCCGTGGCGGAAATCCCGCGTGGCATTTCAGGCAAGCCGGACCTGAAGGCGGTCGTCGCGCTGTTCTCGCCAGGGGCAGCGCAGGAGCAAGCCGCTTCGTCCGAAGCTCCTGCAGAGGAGCTGGAGGAGGCAGTGGTTGCGCTGGCGGCGGATGTCTTCCGCGTTCGTCTAGAGACGCTCGGCATGGCCTCCGGACCCGATACGGTTGACGGGTGGGACAGCTTTTCGCAGCTCAGCCTTGTGCTTGAGGCAGAAGCGCGTTTCGGGATCAGGATTCCCGCATCGCGCATCGCCCGGATCGAGAAGCTCGGCGATATCCGTGATGCCGTGCGCGAGCAGCTGGATTGAGTGGCACCACGAAAAACGCCGCGCGCATGGTCGCCTGCTGGATTGCCGCGATTGCGCTTTGCCTGGCAATGCTGGCCATGGGCGCACGGCCAGCCGAACTGCCGCGGCCTGACTTTGGCGGCGCACAAGTGGCTGTGATCGGTACATCGCTGGTCCACCGGGCAATTCCGGCACGCGGGGGTACGGGGCAATTGTTGCCTGATCACGGACCGCATATGCGCATCGGCCTTGCCGCATCTTCGCGCGATGAACTGCTCGCCTTGCTGGATCAGGCTGGCGAAGATGGCGTCCCGACAGTTCTTCTCGAAGCCAATAGCTTGCTGTTCGCGCTGCAAGGCCAGGATGCCAATCTCCATTGCAGCAACCTCTCCTGCACCATTCGCCGCTTCATTGCGCTGGAGCGGCAGCGCTATTCGGCTGGCCTGCGCCATCTTCTTGCGATGCCGAGCGCAGAAGCCCAGCGCATGGACATGGCCCTTTCAGAACCCACTGCCAGCCAATGGCGCAAATCATCTGCGCCACTGCGCGATCAGAGCCTCACGTTTCATGATCGGAGCAACTCGGACATCGTCGCTGCGGTAAAGCGTGCCCAGACCCGCGGTACCAAGGTCATTCTGCTACTTCCCCCGCGTTCGCCAGCGGCTGAGCGAACGCTGCCGGATGGACAGGTCGAAGAGATGTATCTCAGGGCCAATGCACTGGCGAATGAGCTCGGCCTGCCAATATTCGCGCCGCGCGCAGGCTGGAGCGATGCAGATTTCGTCGATCGCGCGCACATGAGCCGCGAGGGACGCGAGCGTTTCCTGCGCGAATTGCGCGCATGGTGGGCAGAGCAAGCGTGAACCTCCAAGTCTCTGCGATATTCCTGCTGGCCATGGCCGCGGCAACGGCTATCTGGCTGGTGCCAAAGGCCCGGGCTCTGGATGTCATGGCATGCTCTACATTGCTGGTGCTCGCAGCCTTTTCATGGCCAACCGCGGTTTGGCTGCTGGCCGCAATCCTGCTGTGCTGGGCAGCCCTCAAGGCCGGAGAGCGCGGCACCAGCCGCAACCTGGTCGCCGCTTCGCTTTGTGTCATTTTGCTGACCGCGTTCGTCGCAGCGCAGTTCACCAGCGGCATATTGTGGCTGGGGGCGAGCTTTTTCACCCTGCGCCTGCTGCATGTTGCTGGCGAATGGTGGACCGGGCGATTGACTGCCCCCTCCCTGCCGGCGCTGTTGCGATACCAGCTGTTCCTGCCTGTCTTGGTAATCGGTCCGATCCACCGCCTGCCGCATTTCGAAAGACAGGCGACGCGCCGTCGCTGGGATAATGCGACATATTTCTCGGGGTTGGAGCGCTGCCTGATCGGCTTTGTCATGGCGCATTTCCTTGGTGATGTGGTCATAGGCCGCATCGCCGTGCGCGCAGACTACTGGACGCAAGGCTTGCCCGAGTTTCTCGGTACATGGATCCTTTCGGCAATCGGCTGGGCGCGGCTGTTCTTCATCTTCGCCGGATTGAGCGCGGTGGCACTGGGTGCCAGCCTGATGGCGGGCTTGCGGCTGGAGGAAAACTTCAACAAGCCATGGCGGGCCGAAAGCCTGCTCGACTTCTGGAACCGCTGGCATATGAGCCTGACAAGCTGGAGCCGGGACTATGCCTACAAGCCGGTGATGGCGCTGACCCGCAGCCCGCTGGTCGGCCTGATCGCTGCCATGCTGGTGATCGGCCTGTGGCATGACATGTCGCTTTATTACGTCTGCTGGTCATTCTGGCAGGCGCTGGGGATCGTCGTCTCGCGGCAAGCGGGAAAGCTGGTGCCTGTTGCCAGCCTTCCCAGACCCTTTGCCGCGATTGTGGTTCCGCTGGGCATCCTCGCCTGGCTGTCTGCCGCGCGCCCCGTCATAAGCCTCTTGCTGGGAGTGGACCATGACCCCGCTAATGCGCTTTTTTGAACGACTGCTGCCGGGCTGGCTGGTCTGGCCCGCCTTGACTGCCACTTACGCAGCGATGTTGCTGCTGCTCGCCTTGTTCGACCCGGTGGGCAGCGGGCAGATCATCTACATCGACCTGAGACAATGACGGAGAGCAGCCTTGCATGATCGCCTGAAAATCCTGGTCCTGGGTGCATCCTACGGCCTGTTGCCCGGCGTGAAGCTGGCGCTGGCGGGGCATGAAGTGACCTTCGTCGGGCGCGAGGACGAGATCGCAAGAATGCAGCAGGATGAGCTGGTGTTGCGCATTCCGCTGCGGCGCGAAGCCGGAATCGCGCAGCTGCGTTGCTCCTCTGCCCGATTTACCACGCCGGACAGGGCAGACCCTGCTGCGGCAGACATCGTCCTGCTGGCGATGCAGGAACCCCAGCTCGCTGATCCGCAAGTGGCCGCGCTGGTCCAGCGGGTTGGCGCAGCATCCGTGCCGTGCCTGTCGATCATGAACCTGCCCCCTGCACCATTCCTTGAACGGCTAGGCATCAGCGGCGAGGCAGTGGAAGGCGCCTATGCCGGCACCGATGCATGGCAAGGGTTCACACCCGGCAAGATGAGCAATGCCAGCCCCGACCCGCAGGCCTTGCGCATGGATCGGGACAAGCCCGGTGAGCTTACCGTGACACTGGCGAGCAATTTCAAGGCGGCACCCTTTGCTGATCCGGCTGACCAGCAGGTCCTCGAACGGGCAGCGAGGGATATGTCGCGGCTGAAGGTGGATGGCATCGCACCGCCCGTGCGCCTGCTGGCACATTCCTCTCCCTTCATACCGCTGGTCAAATGGCCGATGCTGATCGCGGGCAATTGCCGCTGCGTGAAACCAGATGGCATCGTGACAATTGCCGAGGCCATCCTGTCCGATCCCGACGCCAGCCGCGCGGTGTATGACGCGGTTTTCGCGCTGGTGATCAAGCTGGGCGCCGAACCTGAAATCATGGTGCCTTTCGATGCCTATGCCAAGGCTGCGGCACAGCTGACCCGCCCATCCTCAGCAGCCCGCGCCATCGATGGCGGAGCCGTCAGGATCGAGCGAATAGACCGGCTTGTTCTCAACCTCATGCGCGCAAACAGGCTGGATACCAGCCTGATAGAACCCATAGCCGAGCTGATAGAAAAGAGGCTTGTTGCGAACCAAAGTCAGAATTGATCGAGCGCAAGGACACTTGAGGCGGGACATTTAAACGGGGACCATCTTTCAACAGGAGACCCCGAATGCCTCCGATTCCAGAGCAATCATCCGCTGGCAAACGCGCCATTCCCGGCACGCTGGTGTTCGATGGTGACGCCGCCCAGTCCGGCTATGCCATCAATGCAATGTGCTATTCGTTCAACCACGCGCACAACCGCGAAGCCTTCGTCGCCGATGAAGAAGGCTACATGGACCGCTTCAACCTGACCGAGGAGCAGCGCCAGGCGGTGCGCAACCGTGACGTGCTGGCGATGCTCGATGCTGGCGGCAACGTCTATTACCTCGCCAAGCTGGCGGGCATCCTCGGCCTTGGCGTGCAGGACCTTGGCGCCTTGCAGACCGGCATGAGCCTTGAGGACTTCAAGGCCGCTCTGCTCAGCCACGGGATGACCGAAACCCGCGTTGCCGAAGAACTGGGAGAAGCAGCATGAGCAGGATTTGCGGAGGCATCTTCACCAGCCATGTTCCCGGCATCGGCAACGCCATTGCCAAGGGCCTGCAGCAGGACCCTTACTGGAAGCCGTTTTTCGATGGCTTCATCCCGGTCCACAAATGGCTGGCAGAGGAAAAGCCCGATGTCGCCGTGGTCTTCTACAACGACCATGGGTTGAACTTCTTTCTCGACAAGATGCCCACATTCGCCATCGGTGCGGCCCCGGAATACAAGCACGAAGATGAAGGCTGGGGCATTGCTTTCCAGCGCCCATATCCCGGCCATGCGGATTTCTCCTGGCACATCATCGAACAGGTGGTTGCCAGCGAGTTCGACCCGGTAACCTGCCAGTCCATGCTGGTCGACCACGCCGTGGCCGTACCTTACGAACTGTGCTGGCCGGGCGAGGAAGCCTTCACCACAAAGCTGATCCCGATTGCGATCAATACGGTGCAGCACCCCCTGCCCAGCCCCAAGCGCTGCTATGAACTCGGCCGCGCCGTGGGCCGCGCGATCGAAAGCTGGGGCGGTGATGAGAAAGTCGTGGTGTTTGGCACCGGTGGCCTGTCTCACCAGCTTGAAGGCGAGCGCGCCGGGCACATCAATGTCGACTATGACAAGTTCTGCCTGCGCAACCTGGCTCCCGATCCGGAAGCGCTGCTGCAGCACGATACGCTCGACATCGTGGAACTGGCGGGCAGCCAGGGCGTGGAAATCCTCAACTGGATTGCGGCGCGCGGTGCCTTGCGCGGTTCGGTCCGCGAACTGGCCAGCAATTACCACGTGCCGATTTCCAACACGGCAGCGGCCACCGTGCTGCTGGAAAACAGCGAGACAGTCCACGCCTGATCTCTTGGGTCAAGCGAGGCACTGAATGCCGGGCAGGGAGCGCATTGCCTGCCCGGCATTTTCATTTGTGCGGCGCTGATATTGACCAAGGTCAAAGCGCTTGCCTTTCCACCGTCTATTTTAACGATCGTTACAAAGACTCATCCAGAGGAGAGGCGTGATGGTACATTTCCCCAAGGAACCGCTTTATGCGGACGTTCTGCGGCTGGTCCGCATGGAAGGCGATATCGCCGATATCGAGATCGAAGGCGAAATTCCTGCCGAAATGGACGGGGCATTCTATCGCGTCCACCCCGATCCCCAGTTCGCGCCCAAATCGGGCGGCGGGGACCAGTTCTTCAACGGCGATGGCATGGTGACCATGTTCCGCGTGAAGGATGGCCGCGTCTCGATGAAGCAGCGTTATGCCAAGACAGACAAGTGGAAGCTGGAAAACAAGGCCGGCAAGGCGCTGTTCGGTTCCTATCGCAACCCGCGCACCGATGATCCTTCCGTCATCGGCCAGCATCGCGGCACCGCCAACACCAATGTCCTCGTCTACGGCGACGATTTGCTGGCGATGAAGGAAGACAGCCCCTGCCTGGTCATGGACAAGATGACGCTGGATACCGATGGCTATACGGACTGGGACGGCGAACTGACGCTGAAGACTTTCGGCGCGCACCCCAAGATCGACCCTGTGACGGGCAATTTCTGCAACATCAGCTATGCCGCCAAGGGGGACCTTTCGCCCGACGGCACCTATTTCGAGATCGACCGGGACGGCAACATCGTCCAGCGCGCCGAATTCGAAGTGCCTTACTACACGATGCTGCACGATTTCTGCATCGCGGGTGACTATGTGGTGATCCCGGTCTCGCCCTACAGCTCCGATCCCTCGGTGCTGGAACAGGACCGCCCGCATTTCTATTATGATCGTTCGCTGCCGACCTATCTGGGCGTGATGCGCCGCGATGGCGACGGCAGCGACATGCGCTGGTTCAAGCATGAGGCGGGGCTTTGCTCGTGCCACGTGATGAACGCCTTTGCCGAAGGCACGAAAATCCACCTCGATACGCCGGCATCGAAGATCGGCAGCCTGCCCTTCTTCCCGGACAAGGACGGCGCACCGTTCGATCCAGAACTGGCGATGACCGAGCTTGTCCGCATTACCGTGGACCTCACCAGCAATGAGGATATCGTCGAGAGCGTCACGAAGATTGGCGAAGCTCCCGGCGAATTTCCCCGCATCGATGATCGCATGGCGGGCAAGCCCTACACGCACGGCTGGATGATCACCTATGACCTGGAAAAGCCGTACAACGGCCCTCCCGGCCCCTTTGCCGGCGTCATCAACACGCTGACCCATTTCAACCTCGCAACCGGCAAGGAAGAAAGCTGGTGGTGCGGCCCCGATGGCTCGATCCAGGAACCTTGCTTCATCCCGCGGTCGAAGGACGCACAGGAAGGTGACGGCTGGCTGGTCGCGCTGGTTGACGACCATGTCCGCAACTATTCGGACCTTTGCATTTTCGACGCATGCGACGTGGCCAAGGGCCCGATCGCCCGCGCCAAACTCCCCATTCGTCTGCGCCAGGGCCTTCACGGCAACTGGGCCGCAGCGGATCTGCTGGCAGCGTAAGCCAGGCCAGCACTCCCATCCCGACTTGGGGGTGGCTCGTTTCGGCGGGCCGCCCCTATTTTTCTGGCTTATCCTTCTCTGGAAGCGCGGTGCCAGAAAAAGGGGCGCGACCACTATGGCCGCGCCCCTTTTCTTGCCGCAGGAGCAAATCGTGTGCGCTAGATCGCGGAACTGAAGCGCCGCGCGTTCTCCTGCCGGTAGGGATCGAATGCCGCTGCAATGCTGCGCGCATAGGGCAGCGCATTCCGGCTGATTACCAGCATATTGCCGCTTTCGATGCGCGCCAGGCCCGGCTCGACATAGGGACGCAAGCGGTCCTCGGCCGATTCCAGCAGGTCTTGCGAAACCTTCGCGCGGCCCCGGCAAAGCAGTTCTTCGATTACAGCGCCGCGCCGACGGTCATCAACGCTGCGCTCCTTGCCATTCGCCGTTGGCAGAATGCCCTGCGACATCAGCATGCGATACCGTCCGGAATTCTTCTCGTTCTGGATCAGCAGGTCCGGGAAGGAAGAGATGGCCGAGGCCCCCAGTGCGATCAGGACCTGCGCCTGATCGTCGGTGAAGCCTTGGAAATTGCGCTTCAGCGTCCCGGATTCCATTGCCTGCGCCAACGGATCGCCGGGCAGCGCAAAATGATCAAAACCGACAGCTTCATAACCGGCATTGACCAATTGAGCATGGCCATCGCGGGCCATGGCAAATCGCGCTGCGCCATCCGGCAGTGCACTGTCATCTATGCGGCGCTGGCGCGGCAACATGTGCGGCACATGGGCATAGCCGAACAGGGCAATGCGATCCGCGCCGAAATCTGCCGTCAGCGATAGCGAATTCTCGAGATCCTCCATCGTCTGGCCGGGCAGGCCGTACATCAGGTCGAAATTGAGCGAGGAAATCCCGGCCTTGCGCAGCAGGCCGACCGAACGCTCGATCATCTCCTGCGGCTGCACACGGCCGATCGCTTCCTGCAGGCGCGGAGCAAAAGTCTGGACGCCCAGGCTGGCATGGCTTGCCCCGACCGATCTCAGGACGGTTTCCCAGTCGGCCGTAAGCGTGCGCGGATCGAGCTCCACCGACACCAGCGGATCGTGCAGCGGGAAATTCAGCGTCAGCTGGTCGAAAAGCCGCACGAAATCGATCGGCGAAATGGCGTTCGGGCTGCCCCCGCCAAAGGCGATGCGGCGCACCCGTGTGCCTGCGGGCAGCATCTTGCCGACGAGCACGATCTCGCGGTGCAGGGCGTCAAGATAGCTGGCAAGGCGCTGCGAGCGGTTGGCGGCAGCGGTGTTGCACCCGCAATACCAGCAGATCTTTTCGCAGAAGGGGATATGCACATATAGCGAGATATCGCCCGTTGCGGTGCTTATCGCCTGTGCATGGCGCTCGGGCGTGATCCCGGGCCCGAATTCCGCTGCAGTCGGGAAGCTGGTGTAACGCGGCACGGGCGTTGCGAGCAGGTCTGGATGATAAGGCCACATGCTGTTCATATGACTGCCCCCTCGGGCCATTTCATTGCCGTGGATCAATCCCGCGACGTTTATCCTTGCTGCGGCACCCCTTGGCGCAGCAGGGCGTGGTCGCAAGCGGAGGTGCAGATTCGCCACCGTCTTCAAGGGCGATTTCGATCTGTCCGCCGCCGCACAAGGCCAGCAACAGGCTGTTGCTCGCCTGTTCGACCGGAAGCGGGCCGACCATGGCAGGCAGCAGCGCGGCAAGCGCGGCAAGGCTGGCGGCAGTGCTCATTCGGGGCGATCCTCGTCATCGATCAGGATGCGAGCGGCAGCACCGTCCGGATCATCGAACTGGCCATTGCGCATGGCCCAGAAGAACGCGCCCAGGCCGATCAGGCCCAGTACAAGCGCCAGCGGGATCAGGATCAGCAGACCGGTCATCTGGCAGCCCTCACAAGGCGCAGCGAATTGCCGACCACGATCAACGAACTGAGCGACATCGCCGCTGCCGCCACCAGCGGGGTGACATAGCCCAGCAGCGCCAACGGCACTGCGAGGCAGTTATAGCCAATCGCCAGCACGAAGTTCTGTTTCACCACGGCCATGGTAGCACGGGAGGCACGGATGGCGCGCGGCACCGAAGCGAACGCGCCTTGCACGAAGACGAAATCTGCCGCTTGCATGCCCACGTCGCTGGCGCTGCCCGGTGCCATGGAGGCATTGGCAGCAGCAAGCGCAGGCCCGTCATTCAGGCCATCGCCAACCATCAGCACATTACGGCCAGAGTTCTGCAATCGGGCAATGGCGTCCTGCTTGTCAGCCGGGGATGCCCCGGCCTGTCCTGTGAGGCCCGTTTCGCGAGCGACCTGCGCCACGGCTTCCGGGTTGTCGCCCGACAGGATCGAGCTGGCGATACCGAGCTTGCCCAATTGGGCGAGCGCCTCATTCGCATCATCGCGCAGGCGATCTGCGAAGGGAATCAAGCGTGTGGGATATCCTTCGATTTCCAGCCCAACGCCCATGCTGCTCGCGCTTTCCGGTCGGCGCAGCGAAACGGCAAGGCCATTCCACGCGCCACTCACGCCGACGCCCGATTGCTCCCCTGCCCCCTCGATGGAAGCTGCCGCAACTCCGCGCGCCATCAGCGCATCGGACAGCGCGCGCGAAATGGGGTGGCGACTGTGGGTAGCAAGGCCCAGCGCGACCGCAGCTTCATCAGCAGAAAGCGCATCGAGCGTTGCCGTGTCCGGCACAGGCTGGCCCAGCGTGAGCGTTCCGGTCTTGTCAAACAAAGCGCGATCAACATTGGCGAGCCGTTCGAGCGCAGAACCGTCCTTCACCATGATACCGGCGCGCAGCAGGGATCCGCTGGCGACGACCTGCGCCACCGGCACCGCAAGGCCGAGCGCGCACGGACAGGTGATGATCAGCACCGCGACACCGATCACCAGCGCTTGGTACAGCGTGGCACCAGCAACCAGCCAGCCGACCACCGCCACCGCGGCCAGCGTATGAACCGCCGGTGCATAGAGCCGCGCGGCACGGTCCGCGATACGAACATAACGGCTGCGGTTTTGCGTGCTCGCTTCCATCAGCCGGGCGATTTCTGCCAGCGTCGTGTCGCGGCCTGCATGGCTGACTTCGACATCCACAGGTGCATCCAGATTGAGCGTTCCGGCCAGCACCATGTCACCAATGTGCGAAGCAATCGGCTTGCTCTCACCAGTCAGCAAAGACTGGTCGAAGCGGCTGCTTCCGTTGAGGATCGCTCCATCGGCTGCAAGCCTCTCGCCGGCTGCAACACGCATCACCATTCCGGGCTGCAAATCGTCTGCGGCGATCCATTCCGGCGCGGCGTCTTCGCGGATTACCAATGCGCCATCAGCAGCCTGCCCCAGAAGCGAATCCACCGCGCTGCGCGCCCGGTCCCGCATCATGGCATCAAGCACGCGGCCTGCCAGCAGGAATGCGAGCAGCATCAACGCGCTGTCGAACCAGGCGTGTTCGCCGCCAACAACGACTTCATAGACGCTGAGCCCACAGGCGATGATCACACCGATGGAAATCGGCACATCCATGTTGGTGCGGCCGTGCTTCAGCGCGCCCCATGCGGATTTGAAGAAAGGCTGTCCGGCATAGGCCACCGCCGGCAGCGCGATCAGCGCGGAGATGAAGTGGAACATCTGCCGCGTGCTGCCTTCCGCGCCAGACCATACGCTGACCGAAAGCAGCATGATGTTCATGGCGGCAAAGGCAGCCACGGCAAGCGGACCGAGCAGCGGCTTGATCGCCGAATAGGGCTTTTCCACGCTGCGCGGACGGCGCTTCGATTCAAAGCCGATCTTCGCCAGTTCGCCCACCAGTTGATGCTCGTCCAGAGAGGCATCATGGGTGATGGTAACGGTGCGGCTGGTGAGGTTCACACGCGCGCCTTGCACGCCTGCGACTTCAGCCAGACCGCGCTCGATCTTGCTCATGCACCCGGCACAATGTGCGCCGGGAACCGAGAGGACGCTGGTTTCTGCCAGGTCAGGAAAGGCCTTCTGGGCGACCATTACAGTTCTTCTTCGCTCCGCCATTCATGACCATCGGCACTGGCGCTGATCCGCAGCACCCAGCGTCCCTCAGGCAGCGCATCGGTCGAGCGGAACGAACCGTCAGCTTCTCGCGCGAAGACCAGTTGGCGCTCGTCAGCCACACCCAGCGGGTGGCGCGCCCAGCCAGTGATGAGAAGCGCGTCAGGTGTCTGCGACGTAGTCACCGCCACATGACGATCAGCATCAAGTGCAGGAGAGATCTCCCAGCCCAGCTTCTCCTGCGCTTCGGCCTGCTCCAGCCAGCCGTTGAAGCGCTCGGTCGCGATGTATGAATTCTCCACCACCACTCCGCCAAAAGTGCCGATGGCGATGCGCGCCATGGTGATGTTGACGGCAATGATGACACCGAAGAAGGCGACCATCATTGCCAGCATGTGCCATCCGGTAAACTTGCGTTCCATCATGATCCTCCTTCAGGAACCTGCGGGTGTTTCGAAACGGGTTTCCACGCTGTCCGTCTCGCCCTGTTCGTCGAGCGCGACGACCTTCAATGCAAAGTCCTGCGTCTGGGTGCCTTGCGGCGCGATCACATAGATGCGCACCGTTTCGACCTCGTCAGCCGGGACTGTGAATTCAAGCTCGCGAGCAGCCCGTTCGGCGCTGATTTCGTCGCTCCACATGGTGCCGCCTTCCAGCCCTTCGATCGAAACGAGCATGTCACGCGGGCGCGCTTCCATGTTGCGCAGCTTGACAGTGAAGTTGTTGCGGACAGAGCCATCCTGCATCACCGTGTAAGCGGGGTTGCGGTCCGGCGCGGCGCTGATCTCCGTATGCTGGCGCGTGCCGAGCAGGAAGAGCAGCCCGATGCCGATGGCAGACCAGATCGCGAAATAGACCACCGTGCGCGGTCGCAGGAGAGATTTCCATGCGGGCTTTGTGGGTGCGCCATTGGCCTCCGCCTGCGCTTCTTCCAGCGTGATGTAGTCGATCAGGCCGCGCGGGCGGTCGACCTCCTTCATCACCCGGTCACAGGCATCGATGCACAAGCCGCAGGTGATGCAGGAGATATCCGGTCCCTTGCGGATGTCCCAGCCCGTGGGGCAAACGGCAACGCACATGTTGCAGTCCACGCAGTCGCCATATTCGCCAGGGTTCTTCTGGGCCTTCTTGATGCTGCCGCGCTTCTCTCCGCGCCAGTCCTTGTAGGTGACCTGCAGCGAATGCTCGTCCATCAGCGCGCTCTGGATGCGCGGCCAGGGGCACATGTAGATGCACACCTGCTCGCGCATGAAGCCGCCCAGCACGAATGTGGTCGCAGTCAGCACGGCCACGGTGATATAGGCAACTGGCGCAGCGTCCCCTGCCCAGAAATCGCGCACCATGGTCGGGGCATCGGCAAAATACATGATCCATGCGCCGCCGGTCCAGAAGGCGATGGTCAGGTAGATCGTCCATTTGGCGAGGCGACGGAACACCTTGCCCCATGTCCACGGCGCGGCATCCAGCCGCATGCGGGCATTCCTGTCCCCGTCCACGAAGCGGTCGACATGCTGGAACAGGTCCGTCCACACCGTCTGCGGGCAGGAATATCCGCACCATGCCCGGCCCACCGCGCTGGTGAGGAGGAACAGGCCGATGCCCGCCATGATCAGCAGCCCGGCTACGAAATAGAATTCGTGCGGCCAGATCTCGATGTCGAACATGTAGAAGCGCCGGTTGGCGACATCCACAAGCACGGCCTGGTCTGGCGCATAGGGACCGCGGTCCCAACGGATCCACGGGGTACCGTAGTAGATCCCCAAGGTGACGAACATGATCAGCCACTTGAAGCGGCGGAACGGCCCGTCGATGCGCTTCGGGTGAACCGATTGGCGCGCCTGGTAATCGCCCAGCGGGCTATGGTGGATCAGGGGATCATTCTTGTTCATCAGGTCCTGCTTCCGCCGGGGCTGCGGCGACCTCTACAAATTCCTCACCTCCCCCGAGCGAATGGACATAGGCTGCCAGCATCCGGATGGTTGCCGGATCGAGCCGTTCCTCCCATGCCGGCATGACACCATGCCTGGGCTCGACAATCTGGCGGCGAATGGCTTCGCGGTCGCTTCCATAGAGCCACACCGCGTCATTCAGGCTGGGCGTGCCGAACTGGCGAAGCCCGCCGGCATCCGCACCGTGGCAAACGGCGCAGTTGTTGGCATAGAGCTCCGCCCCCTCGGGCGTTGCCGTGCCATTGCCGGTCAGCGACAGGACGTAATCGGTCATCGTATCGACCTGTTCGGTGGACAGGATGCCATCGCGGCCAAATGCCGGCATCAGGCTGGTGCGCGTGGCGGGATCGCCAGGATGGCGGATGCCGTTGAGCAGGGTCTGCTCGATCTCGGCCATATTGCCGCCCCACAGCCATTCGTCATCGGTCAGGTTCGGATAGCCTTCCGAGCCTGCTGCATTGGCACCGTGACATTGCACACAATGCACACGGAACGCAGCGGCACCGCCAGCGACGGCCTGCTGCATCAGTTCTTCGTTGAGCGGAAGTTCAGCAACCGGCGTGGCGGCCACCGCTTCCATGATCGGCGCGCGCGCTGCGGCTTCTGCCGAAAGCTCTTGTTCCAGCTGGCCACGGCTCGACCAGCCGAAAACCCCTTCGGTGCCCTTTTCGAGCAAGGGAATCGCCGGATAGACGATGACATAGCCGATCGCCCAGATGATCGTGAGGTAGAAGGTCCACAGCCACCAGCGTGGCAGCGGGGTGTTCAGTTCCTCGATGCCGTCCCA
>JAUIJI010000119.1 GCA_030431435.1 Alphaproteobacteria bacterium
CGCCGGATACCCGTGCTCCGCTGGACGAGATGTATCCGTGGAATGCACTGATCGAACTGGCAGCGCAGAGTGCCGATGCACCCAGCGTGCAGGAAGCGGCGCAAGCCTTTCTGGAAAGCGCGCTGGAGGCGGGCCTGCTGGAGGATGCGACTATCGCCCGCAATGAAAAGCAGGCTGAGGAATTCTGGCTGCTGCGCGATGAAATCGCTCCGGCAGAGCGCGCCATCGGCCCGGCGATGCAGCACGATATCTCTGTTCCCGTAGCGAGAATGGCGGACTTCGTGGCCGAGACCCTGCCCTTGGTGGAACAGCGTTTTCCCGGCACGCGGGCGGTGGCATTCGGCCATCTGGGCGACGGCAATGTCCATTACCACGTGCTGGCTCCCGAAGGCGCCGTGCGCGGCGAATGGGAAGAAGGTGAAGGCAAGGCGATCAGCAGCTTCGTGCATGACCTTGTAACCCAATGGGGCGGATCGATCAGCGCGGAACATGGCATCGGCCAGCTCAAGCGCGAGGAACTGGGCCGTCTGGGCGATCCGGTCCAACTGGCCATCATGCGCCAGGTCAAGCAGGCGCTGGACCCCGAAAGCCTGCTCAATCCGGGCAAGCTTGTTCCCCTTGCACCGGAGGCAGCCACCCACTAAAGCCCCGCCGCAAGACAATGGTGCGTCGTGGGCGGGAGGGGCCCAACTGCGGTTGCATCATCCAATGACAAACCAGTTTCGGAGAGAAAATTATGGCCAGTGCGCCGAAGTCCGGTCTGCCCATTCTTTACAACGACCTTGCACCGCTCAACAGCCAGCAGCATGGCAAGTTCAAGGCCATCACCGTCGACAAGGCGCCGTGGGTTGCCAACCAGCACGCCATCCCGCTGACGGTGGAGGAATTCCCGCAGGCCCAGCGCGATTACCCGATCGTGTTCTCCGCTGGCGACAATCCTGTTCCCCTTGCACTGATGGGCCTCAACGAAGGCGTCAACGTGTTCTTCGAGGATGATGGCACCATGATCGGCGCCCCCTATGTGCCTGCCTATATCCGCCGCTATCCGTTCCTGCTGGCCAAGCTGGACCAGAACTCGGAAAACCTCTCGCTCTGTTTCGATCCGAGCAGCGATCTGGTTGGTGAGTTCGATGATGGCCGCGAGCTGTTCGAGGACGATGGCAAGCCCACGCAGCACACCAATGACCTGCTGAAGTTCTGCGAGAAGTTCGAGGAAGCCGGCGCCAAGACCAACGCCTTCATGGAAGAGCTGACCAAGAACGACCTGCTGATGGACGGCGAGGTATCGATCAACCGCCTCGATGCGCCTGATGGACAGCCCTACATCTATCGCGGCTTCAAGATGATCAACCAGGACAAGCTGCGCGAACTGCGCGGTGACCAGCTGCGCACCTGGAACCAGAACGGCCTGCTGCCGCTGATCCACGCGCACCTGTTCTCGCTGGACCTGATGCGCGTGATTTTCGCCAAGCAGGATCGCGCGGGCAAGGTTCCGTCGCAGCCTAACCAGGTTGTGCCGCCAGCCGAGACCAACTGATTTGCAGGTTTCTGTGAGAGGCGGTCGCTAAATTCGGCCGCCTCTTGAAACCCTTATCGCACTACACTATTTCCAGAAGTGCCTCCCGGGCTGCCCTCATGGCCCGATGGGGCATGTGCACGATTGTGCACTTCCTCCCTGAACCTTGGCCGGCTCGCGCTTCATGCGCGGGCCGGTTTTTTATCGGCAAGTCAGGATGATGCTATTCTGCCGCTTGTGGCATCTGGCGAATGGCAGAGAGCAATTCCTCCGCCAGCCGCCTGACAAGACCGGAGACTATCTCTGCCGTGGCCTCCAGCCCCGCGCCCGCCTCGCGCAGTCCTTGATCGAGGTAGGCTGTCCGGCAGATCTCCAGCTGCATCGCATGGATCCCGCGCGCCGGATTGCCATGCCGGTCCAGCACGTAACCCCCTGCATAGGGCCGGTTGTGCGCGGCAATCCGTCCGAAGCGGGCAAAATGGTCGAAACCGGCCAGGCTCAGGTTTGCGCTGCAGGACGAGCCATAACGGTCCCCGATCACGAAATCCGCTGAAGGCTGGGGGCCGTTTTTCGGCCCCAGCGGCGGCATGGAATGCAGGTCCAGCAACAACGCGGCACCCCATCGGTCCCGCAGCGCTTCCAGCACTTGCGCGAGCCTGGCGTGATAGGGGCGGTGGACCAGTTCGATCCGCGCCTCCAGCTCCTGCCGATCGATCTGGCTGCTCCACAGTTCACCAGAACCGGGCAGCCGGCGCGGCACCAGGCCCAAGCCGCTGCGCGCACGTCGCCCGGCGGCCAGGCGGGCCCGCCCTGCGGGTGCGCCGCCGTGGACCATTCCCCAGTCCATGTCCTCCGTCGCGCGGTTGAGGTCGATCATTGCCCGCGGCGCATGCGCAACCAGCAATGCGGCGCCGGTTTCCTTCGCCACTTCGCGGGCCACGAGGTCTGCCAGCCTGTCTTCCAACCTGAGGCAGGCATCCGCAGGTGAACGCATGCGCTGCAGCAGTTCATCGGGATAGGCGCGTCCGGCGTGGGGAACCGCGATCAGGACCGGTATGGGAGACGGCTTGCGCTGGACCAGCTCGAAAGCCGCCTGCCCTTCACCGCCCGGCAGCAATCCGCCCAGCACGCGGCCCGATTCGCGATCTGTCTTGATCCTCTCGACCATGGCAATGTGCTGGCCGTGTTTGTGCACGAAGTCAAAAATTGCTGTTCCAAAGCTGGTCACTCGCCAAAAGCCACAGGACGTTAACGGCTTTCTGGTCTAGGCCTCCGGCTGCAAGAACATGAGGGAGCAAAACATGATCCGTATCCTGCTGGCCGAAGATGACGAGGCTATGCGCGGCTACATCAACCGCGCGCTTGAGAACGCAGGGTATTCGGTGACTGCCGTGGCCAGTGGCACCGAAGCTGTTCCCCATCTGAAGACCGAGATTTTCGATCTGTTGCTGTCGGATATCGTCATGCCGGAAATGGACGGCATCGAACTGGCGCAGCTGTGCAACGATCTGAGCCCGGACACCAAGGTCATGTTCATCACCGGATTCGCCGCCGTGACACTGCGCGCCAATCGCGAAGCACCGCATGCCAAGATGCTGTCCAAGCCCTTCCACCTGAAGGACCTCGTTATGGAAGTGGATCGCATGTTCGAAGACGCGGTTCCGATGAGCCTTTAAAACTGTTGCCACGGGCACAAGGCGGCGCTAGATGGCCCGCCTGCCGCGCGAGAGTGTGGCACGACAGAATGGCTCGGGGCGTATAGCTCAGTGGTAGAGCACTATGTTGACATCGTAGGGGTCCCAAGTTCGAACCTTGGTACGCCCACCATTCTGAGACAGACACATGAGGCCCGTCGCGATTGCGGCGGGTTTTGTGTTTGTGGCGGTGCTGAAAACGCCGAATGGTTCCCAAATAAATCGCTTTGGGCTGGCCGCCTTCAGCCTATCTTGGCGTGATGGCCCAAGCTGCACCCCCGGCAATTCCGCGAATCAACGCGATCTCCACGGCTGTGCCGCAGGGCGAGATCGACGGGCTTTATCGCGACTGGGCCGCAGCGCAGGTGCATGACGAGCGAACGCGCAAGCTTTTCAAGCGCATGTCGGCCCGCTCCGGTATTGCGAACCGCTACACGGTGCTGGACCGCACAACAGCACATTTCGGCCCCGAAGGCTTCTATGGCGGCGCGAGCATGCCAAGCACTGGCGAGCGTATGCAGGTTTATGCCCGCACCGCGCCGCCCCTTGCCATGCAAGCCATCACCGGATTGCCGGGATGCGAAGATGTCACCCACATTGTACTCGCCAGCTGCACCGGTTTCGTCGCCCCGGGCCTCGATCAGATCATTGCCCGCAAACTGCGGCTGCGCGGCGATGTCGAGCGTGTCTCGATTGGCTTCATGGGATGCTATGCCGGAATCACCGCGCTGCGCACCGCGGCGCACATCGTGCGGTCCGATCCGCAAGCGAAAGTACTGGTTCTCGCTGTGGAACTCTGCACTCTGCATCTGCAGCAGACCGATGATCTCGAAGCATTGCTCGCAATGGGCCAGTTTGCTGACGGTGCCGCAGCGGCAATCGTCTCGGCCAAGGGTTCTGGCCTTGTGCTTGGCGAGAGCATCTCTGCCCAGCTCGAGGACAGCGAGGAACTGATTTGCTGGACGATTGGCGACAGCGGCTTCGTCATGCATTTGTCAGGCGCAGTGCCCGGCCGCATCGCTGACGCGCTCGAGCGGCATGATATCTCCCGCCATATATGCGGCGGCGAGCCTGTCGGCAATCTAGCGGCATGGGCAGTGCACCCAGGTGGCAAGTCGATCCTCGATGCCGTGGAGCGCGGGCTGGATCTGCCGGAGGACCGCTTGCTGGTATCGCGCAGTGTGCTCAACAACTTCGGCAACATGTCCTCTGCCACGGTCCTGTTCGTGATCGAGAAGCTGATGGAAAAGCGCCCGCAAAGCGGCGTTGCCTTGGCTTTCGGGCCGGGGCTTGCGATGGAAGGCATCCGCATCGGCTGGACCGGCGATGCTGGCTGAACGCAGCGTGGCGCAGGAGGAGATGGACGATCCCCATCTCGACCCTGAAACCTATCGCGCGGTGCTGGGCGATCTTGCGGAGGTCAACCGGGTGACGATGGCGTATCGCCCAACCCTCGCCTTTCTTGACCGCCTCGCCCAAAAGCACAGCCAACTTCGCATTCTTGATGTGGGCTATGGCGAAGGCGACATGCTCCGAAAGATAGCTGGCTGGGCTTACAAAAAGGGCATTGCCGCCGAGCTGGTCGGCATTGACCTCAATCCTCTGAGCGAGCCCGCCGCGCGCGCAGCCACTCCACCGGAGATGGCGATCGATTTCCGAACCGGCGATTACGCCGATCTTGCCGGTGAAGCCTTCGATTGCGTTATATCCAGCCTCGTTGCCCACCATATGACCGAGCCGGAATTGCTTGGCTTTCTGCACTTCATGGAACGCGAGGCTGCAAGAGGCTGGTTCGTCAACGATCTGCACCGCCATGCCCTCAGCTATCTGGGCTATCCGCTGCTCGCGCGCCTGATGGGCTGGCACCCGATTGTCCGGCGTGACGGGCAGCTTTCAATCGCCCGATCCATGCGCCCGCACGAATGGGAGGCGCGGCTTCACAAAGCGGGTATCGGAGCCGCCGAGGTCAAGCGCTTCTTTCCCTTCAGGCTATGCGTCACCCGGGTCCGCTGATCCTGGGCGCAGGCCCGGCGGGATGCGCCGCTGCCATCGTGCTGGCAGAAGCAGGCGCAAATCCTATGCTCCTCGACAGGGACCTGCGGGCACGAGACGCATTGTGCGGCGGCTTCATCAGCTGGCAGACTGCAAGCCAGCTGAGGACCCTCGGCATTAATTGCCGTGCTCTCGGCGCGCATCGCGTCACGCAGCTCCGCCTGTTCACCGGCAAGAGCGAGGCGCACATGGCCCTGCCCGAGCTTGCGTTCGGATTGTCCCGCCGGGCGCTGGATGATGCCATGCGCCAGCGGGCCATTGGAGCGGGTGCAGCCTTCAATGTCGCGACAGTCCGCAAACTCGAGGGCAGTGCCCTCGCGAGTGAGCAGGGCCTCTGGGAAGGCGAGGGATTGATGCTGGCAACAGGCAAGCACGATTTACGCGGCGTTGGACGGTCCCGGCAAGCGAAGGACCCCGCACTGGGCCTGCGCCTGCGTCTCCCTGCGACGTCGACACGGCAGCGCATGCTGGATGGCGCCATCGAGTTGCACCTTTTCAACGGCGGCTATGCCGGCATCGTGCTGCAGGAAGACGGAACGGCCAATTGCGCCCTTGCCTTGCGCAAGTCCTGCCTGAAGGATGCAGCCTCAGATCCGCGCGAATTGCTGGCGTCGCTGGCCGCCCGCAATCCCGAAATGGGCCGAAGGCTGGGGGAAGACTGGCAGGAAGGCGAAGTCGATACGATCGGCGCGGTCCCCTATGGCTTCATCGCGCAGGATGCAGCGCCCGGGCAGTTCCTGCTGGGAGACCAGGCTGCCGTCATCCCCTCGCTCGCAGGTGAGGGAATCGGCATCGCGATCGCCAGCGGGACGCTCGCCGCCCGATACTGGCTGGAAGGCGGGCGCGCGGAAGCCGCGCGGGACTACCAAGGCGCATTCGCACAGGCCGCCCGTTACCCCCTCAAGATGGCCGGTCTGGCCTGGCAACTGGCCGAACGGCCCGTTGGCCATGCCACAGCCCTGTTTTTCGCCCGCCATTTTCCCGCCGCAATCGGCCATTTGATGCGACTCACGCGCATCGCATCCCCCGCCTCCCTTGCACCAGCGCCAGTCGCTGCTAAGACCGCCGCCAATTCTCCCTAGAATCCCACTCAGAAACAGGAAGCCCACATGGCAAAAATCCAGGTCAAGAACCCGATTGTAGAGATCGACGGCGACGAGATGACGAAGATCATCTGGCAGTGGATCCGTGAACGACTGATCCTTCCCTATCTCGATGTCGACCTGAAGTATTACGATCTCTCGGTCGAAAAGCGTGACGAGACGGATGACCAGATCACCGTCGATGCTGCCAACGCGATCAAGCAGTATGGCGTGGGCGTGAAATGCGCCACCATCACTCCTGACGAAGCCCGCGTCGAGGAATTCGGCCTCAAGCAGATGTGGCGTTCGCCCAATGGTACGATCCGCAACATCCTTGGTGGCACCATCTTCCGCGAGCCGATCGTGATCGACAACGTACCGCGCCTGGTGCCCGGCTGGACCGATCCCATCGTGGTCGGACGTCACGCATTCGGTGACCAGTACCGCGCCACCGACACGCTGATCCCCGGCGCCGGCAAGCTGCGCATGGTGTTCGAGGGCGAGGACGGCCAGAACATCGACCTTGAAGTGCACACCTTCGACCAGCCCGGCGTGGCGATGACCATGTACAACCACGACGAGTCCATCCGCGACTTCGCGCGTGCCAGCTTCAACTACGGCCTCGACCGTGGCTGGCCGGTGTACCTGTCGACCAAGAACACCATCATGAAAAAGTATGATGGTCGCTTCAAGGACCTGTTCCAGGAAGTGTTCGATACCGAAGGCTTCGACCAGAAGTTCAAGGATGCCGGCATCACTTACGAACATCGCCTGATCGACGACATGGTCGCCGCGGCACTGAAGTGGAACGGCAAGTTCGTTTGGGCCTGCAAGAACTACGACGGCGACGTGCAGTCCGACGTCGTGGCGCAGGGCTTCGGCTCGCTCGGCCTGATGACCTCGGTGCTGATGACGCCGGATGGGAAGACCGTGGAGGCCGAGGCCGCTCACGGCACCGTGACGCGCCACTATCGCCAGCACCAGCAGGGCAAGTCGACCTCGACCAACCCGATCGCTTCGATCTTCGCGTGGACGCGCGGCCTCATCTATCGCGGCCGCTTCGACAACACGCCCGATGTTGTCGCCTTTGCTGAAACGCTCGAGAAGGTCTGCATTTCCTGCGTGGAAAGCGGCAAGATGACTAAGGACCTCGCCCTGCTCATCGGCCCGAGCCAGAGCTGGATGACCACCGAGCAGTTTTTCGAAGCCATCGTTGAAGGCCTCGAAGCTGAAATGAAGGCTCAGGGTCTCGCTTGAAAGCGGCCGCAACTCTTCCCCTCCCGCTTGCGGGAGGGGCAGTGAGACTTGGCAGCTTGCTGCCTAGTCGCAACGGGGTGGGCCGTTTCCGGCCCATGCCCACCCCAAACCCCTCCCGCAAGCGGGAGGGGCTTTTCCAATGACCAAGGCACGCCTCGAAATCCGTCAGGCGGAGACCGGCGATATCCCGCGCATCGCTGCGCTGGCCAAGCGCGTTTACGAGGATTTTGCGCCCTACACCCGCAGCGAAATCCGCGGCCAGCTCAACAATTATCCCGATGGCTGCTTCGTCGCCATCCTTGATGACAGGCTGGTTGGTTATTGCGCCACCATGCGGCTGGGCGGCGACAAGGCGCTGCGCCCGCACAGCTGGGACGAAATCACCGGCAACGGCTATGGCAGTCGCCACGATCCGACGGGCGACTGGCTTTACGGCTACGAGATGTGCGTCGATCCCAAGGTGCGCGGCACGCGTCTGGGGCGGCGGCTATACGAAGAGCGCCGCGCACTGGCAGAGCGACTGGAACTGACAGGCATCGCGTTCGGCGGAAGAATGCCGAACCTCAAGCGCTTCTGGCGCAGGGTCGAAGGGCCGGAGGACTATCTCGCCAAGGTGCAGGAAGGCAAACTGCACGACCCGGTGCTGCGCTTCCAGCTTGCCAACGGGTTCGAGCCGATCGGCATCCTCGCCAAGTACCTTCCGGAGGACAAGCGCTCCAAGGCGTTCGCCGTGCACATGGTGTGGCGCAATCCCTATGTCGATACGGAAGCCCCCAAGAAGTTCCGGCTTCCGCGCGGGGTCGACAGCGTTCGCGTCGCCACTTGCCAGTTGCAGGCGCGCGCAGTCGCAGATTTCGAGGAATTCCTGCGCGGGGTGGAATATTTCGTTGATGTCGCAGCGGATTACGAATCGGACTTTATCCTGTTTCCCGAGCTGTTCACATTGCCGCTGCTGTCCTTCGCCGACGAGGAATTGAGCCCGCAGGAAGCAATCGAGGCGCTGTCATCCTACACGCCCAAACTGCGCAAGGCGCTCTCGGCAATGGCGCTGGAGCACAACATCAACATCATTGGCGGATCGCACCCCACGCGACTCGAAGACGGCGATATCCACAACGTCGCGTACG
>JAUIJI010000006.1 GCA_030431435.1 Alphaproteobacteria bacterium
CCATTCGGCGATCTGTTCTACCTCTACGCGAGGGGATCGGGCGTGGAGGTAGAACTCGGCGGTGGCAACCTTGTGTAACAAGCCGCCGCGCCGTTCGCCAAGCAACTGGCGAACCTCGTCCCACCGCTCGCCATCTATCGCGCGGAAGACCGAGCGGTAATAGGCGGCATCGCTATCGGATAGCTGTCGCGGTGCATCGTTCTGCGCCACATGGGCGACGAAATATTCGCGCGAACCTTGCGCATTGGCAGGCGTCGAAAGCGATGCTGCAGCAAACCCGGCCGCTGCTGCAAATAGCCAATTTCTCATGCTTTTCCCGTCCAGTCGAGCCAGCGCCGCCACAAGTCGGCGCGCAGCCTTGCGTTCTCGAGCAGATTTTCCGGAGCGAAGCTTGCCAGCAGATGAATCGATTGATCGGCCATGGTCAATTCCAGCACGCCTCGTCGCTTTTCGAGGCCCAGCAGCGGCAGGATATCGCCGCCAAGCACCAGCAGCCGCTTTGGGGCAGCCAACGCGATGTGATGCACCAGCACAGCGCCTAGCCCTGCGTTATGCAGCCCCTGCCAGTCAGCCAGCGGCATATGACGGGGCAGGGCCGATGCGATGTAGGATTGCTCCGGCACGATCTCCATCGCTCGCAACATATTGGCCACCAGCTTGCCTTGGGCGCCGGACAACAGCGTGTCGCTGTCATCGGCTTCAGGCATCGGCACCAGCACCATCAGTTCCGCACCATGCACACCGCGCGGCGGTAGGCGGCGGTCCGTGCGGCCATCATCGAGTGAAGCTTCGCTGGTCCACCAAGGGACGAATCCTTCAAGCGATTGCGGCCAGTTCGTCCGGTCGCCGCCAAGCATCACTTTCGGCGGTTCTGGAGCCGTTGTGGTCTTTTCAGTCGCTTTAGGGGCGCGCTGAGGCTCCTCGGCCGGAGCATCTTCCAGCAGCTTTTGCGGGGTATCCGTATAGTCATGATCCACACCCGCCTCGCGCCACCAGTCGAGGGCGGCTGCGAGCTGGTCTTCCAGCGAATGATCGGCGTGACTATCCATAAGCACTTGCCTGATGCTCTTGACCTGCTGGCACCCAGCGATCAAGTCCCTAGCCAATGATCTACCCTGTTATGGAGGCCCGAGCATGAGCGAACGCGAAAGCATGCCGGTTGATGTTGTCATCGTCGGAGCGGGACCCGCAGGCCTTTCGGCCGCGATCCGCCTCAAGCAGCTTAATGAAGAGCTGGAAGTCGTAGTGCTGGAAAAGGGCGCCGAAGTGGGCGCGCATATCCTGTCCGGCGCGGTGATCGATCCGCGCGCGCTCGATGAATTGCTGCCGACCTGGCGCGAGGATGGATGCCCGCTGGCGGAAACTCCGGTGACGGAGAACCACCACTGGCTGCTCACTGCCTCGGGCAAATGGGAGATGCCGCATCTCGCGCTGCCGCCGCTGATGTCCAACACCGGCAATTACACCGGATCGCTCGGCAATCTGTGCCGCTGGCTGGCCGAACTGGCCGAGGGCATGGGCGTGCAGGTCTTCCCGGCATTCCCCGCTTCCGAAGTGCTGTTCGACGATGCCGGAAACGTCATGGGCGTAGCGACGCAGGACATGGGCATCGCTGCAGATGGCAGCCACAAGCCGGAATACGAGCCCGGGATCGAACTCCACGCCAAATACACGCTGTTTGCCGAGGGTGCTCGCGGCAGCCTGACCAAGCAGATGAAGGCGCACTTCGACCTGGAGGCCGATTGCCAGCCGCAGGTCTATGGGCTTGGAATCAAGGAGTTGTGGGACATCGATCCCGCGAAACATGAACCGGGCAGGGTGATCCACACGCAGGGCTGGCCCTTGTCGGAAAGCGACACCTGGGGCGGCGGCTTCCTTTATCATCAGGCCAATGGGCAGGTGGCTTTGGGCTACGTGACCGCGCTCGATTACGCCAACCCCTATGTCCATCCCTATCAGGAATTCCAGCGCTGGAAGCACCATCCGGCGATCCTCGAGGTTATCGAGGGCGGAAAACGCGTGGCCTACGGTGCACGCGCGATCAACGAGGGCGGCTGGCAGAGCGTGCCCAAGCTGGCCTTCCCCGGCGGCGCGCTGATCGGCTGTTCTGCGGGCTTCGTGAACGTGCCGCGCATCAAGGGCACCCACACCGCAATGAAGAGCGGTATGCTGGCTGCGGAAAGCATTGCCTCCGCCGTGGCGGCAGGCCGCGAGAAGGACGCACTGGAAGACTACGATGCCGCCCTACGCGACAGCTGGATCGCCACCGAACTCAAGAAAGTCCGCAATGCGCAGCCGTTCGTCGCCAAGTTCGGCGAAGGACTCGGCACCGCGCTCGCCGGGATCGACATGTGGATGCGCACGCTGAAGATCGGCCTGCCGTTCAGCCTCGGCCACCACAAGGATGCCGAATGCCTCAACCGCGCTGACCTCTACAAGCCGATCGACTATCCCAAGCCGGACGGGAAGATCAGCTTCGACAGGCTGACTTCGGTATCGTTCAGCGCGACCAACCACGCCGAAGACCAGCCCTGCCATCTCAAGGTGGCGGACTTGGAGCTGCAGAAGGACAGCGAGTTCGCGATCTATGCCGGACCATCTGCCCGCTATTGCCCCGCAGGCGTTTACGAATGGGTGATCGAGGACGGCGAAGAACCGAAATTCGTGATCAATTCGCAGAACTGCGTCCACTGCAAGACCTGCGATATCAAGGATCCCAACGGCAACATCACCTGGGTCACGCCCGAAGGTGGCGGCGGGCCGATGTATCCGAATATGTAGTTTCGAGCGGCTTCGTCATTGCGAGAAGCGTAGCGACGAAGCAATCCAGAGCGGGGCGCGAGGCGCTCTGGATCGCTTCGCTTTGCTCGCGATGACGAGTTATCTGCTTGACCCTCTCCGAAACCGCCTACGCCAAGATCAACCTTGCCCTGCATGTGCGGCGTAGGCGGGATGACGGCTATCACGAGCTGGAGACGCTGTTCGCCTTTGTCGATGCGGGCGACGAACTGGTGGCTCGCTCGTGCGAGGCGGACAGGCTGGAAGTGGTGGGCGAGTTTGCGGGCACGCTGAGCAATCCGTTCGACAATATCGTGGCCAGGGCGCTCACCGCCTTGCCGCATCCCGGCGGGCTTTGCGTGACGCTGGAGAAGAACCTCCCCGTCGCGGCAGGGCTTGGCGGCGGTTCGGCTGACGCGGGCGCAATCTTCCGGATAATCCGCGAGGCGCATGGTTTGCCGGATGACTGGCGGGAGCGCGCCGCCAAGTTGGGTGCGGACGTGCCAGCCTGCGTCGATTCCACCACCCACATCGGGCTCGGCGTGGGCGAGCAGCGCGAGGAGGTGGAGAATGATCTTGCGGGCATGGCTTGCCTGCTCGTCAATCCGCGAGTTCCGCTCTCGACCGGGCCGGTGTTCAAGGCATGGGATGGGAAGGATCGCGGCGGATTGCCATCCGGAAGTGCGCGGGAAATCGCCCAATCAGGCCGCAATGACCTGCGCGATCCGGCGATCGGCCTGTGTCCGGAGATTCGCCAGGTGCTTGACCGACTTGAAGAAACGTCACCATGGATGGCCGAGATGTCAGGCTCCGGCGCAACCTGCTTTGCGCTGTATGAAAGCACCGATAAGCGAGACGAAGCCGCGCAGATGCTCGCAAAGCTGGAACCTGACTGGTGGCAGATGGTAGGATGCTTGCGATGACATTCCAGCCTTTCTCCCAGATCGGCCCCGCCACCCGCCCGGGCGGTATAGTTGCCGTTTGCGACCATGCGTCCAATTTCGTGCCCGAGGATATCGAGCTCGGCATCCCGGATGAGGCGATGCGCAAGCATATCGCATGGGACATTGGCGCAGCCGGAGTGGTGGACCGCATGTCCCGCCGCCACGGCATTCCTGCGCATCTGGGCGAAGTGAGCCGCCTCGTGATCGACCTGCACCGCGAGGAAGAGGTCGATGGCCTGATACCCACCTCGAGCGACGGCATGCTGATCCCCGGCAATATCGGTGCTGACCGGGAAGGGCGGCTGGAGAAATACTATCGCCCCTATCACGATGCGCTGGCAAACTGGCTTGATGCGCATGATCCGGGCCTGATCCTGTCGATCCACAGCTTCACGCCCAGCCTCGAGAGCGACCCGACGAAAGAACGCCCGTGGGAAATCGGCCTGCTCTACAACCAGGATGACCGCGCCGCGCAGCACGCCATCCGCCTGTTTTCGGAGCTTGGCGTGACCGTAGGCGATAACGAGCCTTATTCGGGCAAACTGCTCAACGCCACGATGAACCGCCATGCGGAGGCGCATGGTCGCCCCTATTGCGCGATTGAAATCCGCAATGACCTGATCACGACCGAGGCAGGACAGGCGCGCTATGCGGATATCGTGGCCGACGTGGCGGGCCGCGTCCTCCTGGCGCTCGAGGCGAGCTGAGCGCTCCCACAAGTCCACGGTTGCTTTTGCAACCGCATTTTCGCTTAGAATGCGCGCCATACTGCGGTAGAGGCGCGTGAAATAGTCGCACTTTCCCCACGGAGTTACCATGCCTGCCTATCGTTCCCGCACTTCCACCCACGGCCGCAACATGGCCGGCGCGCGCGGCCTGTGGCGCGCGACGGGCATGAAGGATGGCGATTTCGGCAAGCCGATCATCGCCGTGGTCAACAGCTTCACCCAGTTCGTGCCCGGCCATGTGCACCTGAAGGACCTTGGCCAGCTGGTCGCACGCGAGATCGAGGCGGCTGGCGGCGTTGCCAAGGAATTCAACACCATCGCGGTCGATGATGGCATCGCGATGGGCCATGACGGCATGCTTTACAGCCTGCCGAGCCGTGACCTGATCGCCGACAGTGTCGAATACATGGTCAACGCCCATTGCGCGGATGCGATGGTGTGCATCTCCAACTGCGACAAGATCACGCCCGGCATGCTGATGGCTGCGATGCGGATCAATATCCCGGTCGTGTTCGTGTCCGGCGGGCCGATGGAAGCGGGCAAGGTTGTGCTGAAGGGCAAGGAAGTGGCGCTTGACCTCGTCGATGCCATGGTTGCCGCGGCGGATGAAAGCTACACTGACGAGGAAGTGACCGAGATCGAGCGTTCGGCTTGCCCCACCTGCGGCTCTTGCTCGGGAATGTTCACGGCCAACTCGATGAACTGCCTGACCGAGGCGCTGGGCCTGTCTTTGCCGGGCAATGGCTCGCAGCTTGCCACCCATTCGGACCGGCAGGGCCTGTTCGAGCGGGCGGGGCGGCTCGTGGTGGCGCTCGCCAAGCGTTACTACGAGGAGGACGATGACAGCGTCCTGCCGCGCAATATCGCCAGCTTCGAAGCCTTCGAAAACGCGATGAGCCTCGATATCGCGATGGGCGGTTCGACCAACACCGTGCTCCACCTGCTCGCTGCCGCGAAGGAAGCCGGCGTTGATTTCACCATGGAAGATATCGACCGCCTCAGCCGCAAGGTGCCGTGCCTGTCCAAGGTCGCTCCGGCCAAGAATGACGTTCACATGGAAGACGTTCACCGCGCGGGAGGGATCATGGCGATCCTCGGCCAGCTCGATCGTGCCGGGCTGCTCCACACGGCGCTGCCCACCGTGCACAGCCCGACGATGGGCGATGCGCTGGACGATTGGGACATTTCGCGCACCGAGAACCCCAAGGTGCAGGAATTCTACAAGGCCGCCCCGGGTGGCGTGCCCACGCAGACCGCCTTCAGCCAGAGCCGCCGCTGGGACGAGCTCGACACGGACCGTGAGAACGGCGTCATTCGCAGCAAGGAACACGCCTTCAGCCAGGATGGCGGGCTCGCCGTACTCTATGGCAATATCGCCCGCGATGGCTGCATCGTGAAGACTGCGGGCGTGGACGAGAGCATCCTGAAGTTTTCCGGCCCGGCAAAGGTTTTCGAGAGCCAGGACGATGCCGTGACCGCCATCCTGACCGAACAGGTCAAGGCCGGTGATGTGGTGGTGATCCGCTATGAAGGCCCCAAGGGCGGGCCGGGGATGCAGGAGATGCTCTATCCCACCAGCTACCTCAAGTCGAAGGGGCTGGGCGCCGCTTGCGCGCTTCTCACTGATGGCCGTTTTTCCGGCGGCACCTCGGGCCTGTCCATCGGCCACGTTTCGCCCGAAGCGGCGGAAGGCGGCGACATCGGGCTGGTCGAGGAAGGCGACATGATCGAGATCGACATTCCGAACCGCACCATCCACCTCGCGGTGTCGGATGCGGACCTTGCCGCACGGCGCGACGCGATGGATGCTAAGGGCGAAGCCGGGTGGCAGCCTGCCAAGGAACGCCCGCGCAAGGTTTCCCCTGCGTTGCAAGCCTATGCGGCGATGACGACCAGCGCCGCCAAGGGGGCGGTGCGTGATGTCACGCAGTTGAAGGGCGTCAAGAATGGCTAGGCTGGTTGCCTCGCTTCCGGTTTTCGCGATGCTGCTTGCGGGCTGTTCCGGCGGCGGTGAAGCGCCGGTCGAGGATGGCTCTGCCGCCGCCGATCCCGAAGACATCATCGCCTGCGCCATAGGCAGCGCGAGCGAGTTCACGCGCAATTGCACCGTGGAGCGCGAGGTGCAGGAAGGTATGCTCTTTCTCACCATCCACCACGAGGACGGAGGTTTCCGGCGACTGCAGGTCATGGAGGACGGTAGCGGGGTTACCGCCGCCGATGGTGCGGACCAGGCACTGATTACGGTGTTCGACGGCGAGATCGAGGTTTCGCTTGGCGGTGATCGCTACCTGCTGCCCGCGACTATCACCGGCAATGCCTCCCAGTAACCAGATCCTCACCGTCGCCCAGATGCAGGCTGCCGAACAGGCGCTGATCGATGGCGGCGAGACGGTCTCCACCCTGATGGAGACTGCGGGAAGAGGCGCTGCAGACTGGGTCTGGCGTGTCGCGGCGCATCGCCCTGTCACCGTACTTTGCGGTCCCGGGAACAATGGCGGCGATGGCTATGTCATCGCCCGCGTCTTGCAGGAGCGCGGGCTTACCGTGCGCGTCATCGCGCCCTTCGAACCGAAGACAGAGGCAGCAAAGGCCGCTCGCGCTGCCTGGGGCGGCGAGACAGTCGAGGAGGCATCAGGCGGTGTCTTCGTTGATTGCCTGTTTGGCAGCGGGCTGACGCGGGCGCTGGATGACGATCTCTGCGCGCGGCTTTGTACCCTTTCGCAGGCGCATGAGCTTTCGATCGCGGTCGACCTGCCCAGCGGCGTCGATGCGGACGGCGGCGAACTGCTGAATGACATTCTGCCCATCTATCACCTGACGGTCGCTCTCGGCGCGTGGAAATTCGCGCATTGGATGATGCCCGCGATGGAGATCATGGGGGAATTGCGGCTGGTCGATATCGGGGTGGCCCATTCGGACGAAGTGGCCAGCGCTGCAGAGCGCCCGCATCTCTACGCGCCCGATCGCGATGCGCATAAATACAGCCGCGGGTTGCTGGGCGTTATTGGTGGCGAGATGCCGGGTGCGTCGATGCTATCGGCAGTCGCGGCGATGCATGGCGGGGCAGGCTATGTGAAGCTGTTCTCGTCGCACGAAGTGGGTGCACCTGCAGAACTGGTGGTGGAGCAGGAATCGCTATCCGCGTTGCTGACGGACGAGCGCCTTGTCGCGGTGCTGATCGGACCGGGGCTGGGGCGCGATGCTGACGCCCATGCGCGCCTCGCTTGGACCCTGGGCTGCGACATTCCCACAGTGTGTGATGCCGACGCGCTGCATTTGCTCGAGCCGGTGATGGTGGAGGGGCGCTCGGCCCCGTTGATCATCACCCCGCACGCCGGCGAGCTGGCTGCGCTCGGCAATGCCTTCGGCACCGTCGGACTCGATCGGATAGACGAGATTTGCGAGCTGGCCGAAGCGATCGAGGGCGTGGTGGTCGCCAAGGGGCCGGATACGATCATCGCGGCGGCAGGAGAGCCGCCCACGATCATGCCGCCAGCGCCCAGCTGGCTGAGCACGGCAGGCACGGGAGACGTGCTCGCAGGCCTCATCGCCAGCCAGTTGGCGGTGGGATCGTGCCGCGCGGTGCAAGTGGCGCGCAATGGCTGCTGGCTCCACAGGGAGGCCGCACGCCTCGCCGGACCAGCATTCACGGCGGGCACGCTTATTGATTCCATTCCAGAGGCTTACGGAACATTCCTGTGAGTGAGCATGAGTTGATAATTCGCATCGCGGCCAAGGGCGATGGCGTCACCGCGTCTGGCCATCATGTTGCCGGGGCGGCACCGGGCGATACGGTCGACTCCAGCGGGATCGTGAAGCGCGGTCCGCACTATGTGCAGCCGCCTTGCAGGCATTTCGAACGCTGTGGCGGCTGCGAGTTGCAGCATTGCGACGATGCCTCGCTGGCAGAATTTGTGAGCAACCGCGTGCTGTTCGCCGCACAATCGCACGGGCTTGACCCGCAGGTGGTGAAGCCTGCGCATCTCTCGCCACCAATGAGCCGCCGCCGCGCTACGCTGCACGCAGTAAACGGCGGTGGTGGCAAGGCGATGATCGGCTTTCGCGAGGCCGGATCGCACCGTGTTGTCGGCCTCAGCGAGTGCCACATTCTCGCACCAGATCTTTTTGCACTGGTCGGTCCGCTTGGAGCATGGCTGTCGAAGCGCAAGGGCAAATACGCCGCCGATATCGACCTTGCGCTTGTTGACCAGGGCGTGGACTGCGCGATCCGTAACATCACGGTCGAAGGTCTCGACCAGATCGAGGACCTGCTCGATTTCTGCCGCGACAATGGCGTGGCGCGCCTCGGGCTGGATCAGGGCTTCGGCCCGGAGACCTTCTGGGAGCCTGAGCCTGTCACCGTCACGCTGGGCGGCATGCCCGTCGCCTATCCCGCAGGTTCCTTCCTGCAAGCCACGGCGGACGGCGAAGCGGCATTGGTGAATGCCGTGACCGAATGGCTCGATGGATGCTCGCAGGTGGCAGACCTGTTCTCAGGTCTCGGCACCTTCGCCTTCGCGCTGGGCCGCAAGAGCCAGGTCACTGCCTATGAAGCCGCGCGCGATGCCGTGCTCGCCTGCAAATCTGCCAATCGCGGTCCTGCCAAATCGGTAGAGACCGAGCATCGCGACCTATTCCGCAATCCTCTGCGGCCTGATGAGCTGGCGCGCTTTGATGGCGTCGTCCTCGATCCGCCGCGTGCAGGCGCTCGCTCACAAGTCGAGCAACTGGCACAATCTTCGGTGCCGCGCATTGCCTATGTCAGCTGCAATCCTTCCAGCTGGGCGCGTGACGGGGCCTTGTTGAAGGAGGCGGGATACGATCTGGTGGAAGTGCGCCCGGTGGGCCAGTTCCGCTGGTCAACCCATGTCGAGCTGGCGAGCCTGTTCGTGAAGGGCGGCGAGTAACTCGTTGTAAAGCCAGTCCCTTGCATGGTCCTCGGCAAAGGAATGACCGGCGTTTTCGCAGATATGCCAGCGATCCTCGGTCTCGGGAATGGCTGACATGAAAGCCTGACCCGTCCGGTCATTCTCGGCGATGAGGAAGCGCACATCCCCTGCATAGGTGGCGAGGCCAGCGCGCATCTGCTCTGCCAACGATGACGGCGGTGCGGGGGGCGAAAGGGCTCGCCTGATCCCTCCAGCCAGCTTGGAAAGCGACACACCGCCGGTCAGCAGGCGGACGAGCTCGCGCGGGTTTTTCAGCTTTTCCACATAGCGCCGACGCACCGCGTCTGGCGGGGGAGCTTCGTCAACAGCGTCAAATGTCCACGGATTGGCAAGGACCAGTGCGCTGCAGCCCGATCCGCCGTTGAGCAACAGCGCGCTGGCAGCGTCACAATTGCCAAAGCCGACGACGGCGATGCCGGGGATGTCCTCCTCAAATGCAAGCAGAGCCTTGGCCACGTCCGCTTCGCTCGCTTCAAACCCGCCATTTTCGCCGCCACTGTCGCCCACGCCGCGGCGGTCGAAGCGCAGGACGGGGAAGCCAGCAGCGGCAATGCGCGCGGCCAGTTGTGACTGCCCGGAAAAGGCACCCGCGCGTGTCTCGTTCCCTCCTGACACGATCAGCAGGCCGACCTTGCCGGGGGCTTCGTCGAGCGTGCAGGCGATCGCATCTCCCTCGCAATCGACCAGGAAGTGGCGGCGGCTCATTCAACTAGCCCTCGAGCGACGAGTGCGGCGAGCGCGGCGGCCTGCGCCTCGTCATGTTCTGGCTCGGCGCGCAGCCACAGGGCGGGGCCGCCAAGCTCTGCCTGCCTGATTTCTGTGAGTGCGGATTCGCTCGGCAATTCTGCTCCTGAAAGCTGCTCGATCATTCTCGGGCCCAGCTCATAACCCGCCAGTTCCAGCCCTTCAGCCTTGCCGAGTTCCAGCAGATCCGTGCTTTTCTCTTCACGCCCGGCTTCCTTGGCTGAGATCGTTCGCGCGCGAAGCAAGGCGCGCAAGGCAGACTTGCCGGCCAGCGGAGCATAGGCAAAGCCGGGAAGTGCGGGCGCGATATTGGCTCCGGCGCGGATGGCGAGGATATGGGTGCAGCCCAGCTTTCCTGCCGCGCTTGCTGCCGCTCCGCGCCAGCTATCGAGGTCCTGTTCCTGCATCAGCGCGAGGCTTTCATTGCATCCCGGCAGGTCGGGCAAGACGCTCGCAATCCCGCGCTTCTCCAGCAACCGCATCGTCTGGATGGTGAAGTGCCTCAGCTTGTTGCTCTCGTCGAACCAGGCAGGGAGCACCAGCAGGCGCGGGGCCTTGTTCGGGCCGAAACGGATCGCCAGTTCCTCGCTGCCACCGGGCGCTTGCCAGGATTGCAGCTGCAAGGCGGACCCTCTCAGCCTTCTTCGCGCTTGGCGGTGACAAAGGCGAGTAGGCCGCCGAAGGTTTCGAGCATTTCGCCGTCTACCTCGTCATCCTCGATCAGGATATCGAGGCGGTCTTCCACTTCGGTCAGCAGCCCTGCTACGGCCATGGAATCGAGCTCAGGCAGATGGCCGAACAGCCCGGTGTCCTCGGTGAATTCGGCAACCTCCTCGGCATCAAGGCCGAGCACGTCCTGCAGCACCTGGCGCAGGATCAGCTCCACCTCGATATCATCGTCGCGAACGGCAGGCAGGTTATCGCTCATGCAGCGCCTCTAGCCAGCACTTTGCCGGGAAACAAGCTTGCGCAACGCCGCCTTGGCGATAATCGGCCAGTTGGCAGGCGATCCGGGGCGCAGGCAGGTGAGCGAGAAGCGCGGCCGGGTGGCTTCCATCCAGTCTGCCTTGTAGCCATCGTTGCCGGTACCGAAATCGACTTCGGAGACGCCGTCTCTGTCGATCACTTCCTCGAACAGCGCGGCTGTCAGAGTGGTGCCCGGTGAGAGCTTCTGTGCGCTTTCGAGATGCGCCAGCTTGTGGATGTAGGCCGTTCCGCCTTCAACGGTCCAGAATTGCGCCGCGACGGGTTCCCCCTCGGCCAGCGCCATGCCGAACAGGTAATGACCCTTGGCGCTTTCGCTTTCGGCAAAGGCGCGCAGCAGGGCGGGATCGCCTTCCTCGGGCTTCCAGCTTTCGGCGTAGATCGCCTCATAGGCGGCCCAGTCAGCGGGATCGAAGGTGCGTTTGAGGATCACTTCCACCTTCTTCGCCTTGCGTTTCAGCGTGGTGCGCAATTTTCCGGGGCGCGACGCGATGTATTCAGCGTAGCTGCGGCCATTGACGGGCAGGTAGTGGTTGGTGTCGCACTCCTCGCGGATCACCGTCCATCCGGCAGTGCGGAAACCGGCTTCGAGCTTCGATGTGAGCGGGTTTTCGGGAGCGAGCTTGGCGAAGTTTACGCGGCTACGCTTCTCAGCCAGATTCTTCGCCAACTTACAGAACAGTTCGGGGCGAGGCTCGCCTTTCACCAATGGCGACCAGGTGAAGGCATACCAGTTGGTAAAGACTTCCAGCCCGTCCGGACCCGTCGTCAGCGGCAGGCAGACGGATGCGTTCTCGCCACTCGCCACGGCGAGCAATGGCCGGTGTCCAGCCTCTTCCAGCAAGGCAAACCAGCCCGGCTGCGCGAAGGGGCCCTTGCCCGAAAGGCCAAGGGGATGCAGATGTTTAACGGTATCGTGATAGCTGATCGCTTCCACAGTAATTCGCCCCGGAGCCTTTCTTGCCTGTACCGCTCGATCCCGTTGCTAAACCGCTCGACCATCTTGCCCTGATCGGACGCGATGAGGATATGGCATTGGTCCTGCGCGGGCAAAGCCTTAGCTGGAAGGACTTAAGAAGCCGTGTGAGCCTGCTTGCGTCGTGGCTGGCGGAGTTGGTGCCGACCAAGGGCGCGCGGGTGGCGACATGGGCGGCAAAGGGTGAACTCACGTGCTTAATGCCGCTCGCCGCAGCACGGGCAGGGCTGGTGCATGTGCCCATCAATCCGCTGCTCAAACATGCGCAAGTAAAGCACATTCTGGCAGACAGCGGCACAAGCGCCCTGATCGGCACCGAAGCGCGCCTGAAAAGCCTTGAGGAGGGCGATGCGCCCGCTGATTGCATGGTGATTGGCGAAAAAGCGGCGTGGGAGCAGGCAGAGGCGCTCGGCGCCAATCTTGGGCCATCCGATAGTGATCCGGAAAGCCTGTGCGCGATCCTCTACACCAGCGGGTCCACAGGCAAGCCCAAGGGTGTGATGCTGAGCCATGCGAACCTGTGGCTCGGCGCGGTGAGCGTGGCGCATTACCTCGGCATGGAAAGCGACGATGTGACGCTGGCGGTCTTGCCCCTCAGCTTCGACTACGGGCAGAACCAGCTGCTTTCGACCTGGTATGCCGGTGGCTGCGTGGTGCCGCTGGATTATCTGACCCCGCGCGATGTGCTGAAGGCTTGCGCCAACCACGGTATTACGACCCTCGCAGCCGTGCCTCCGCTGTGGGTGCAACTGGTTGAGCAGGACTGGCCGCAAGAGGCGGTGACGCCAATGCGCCGCCTGACGAACAGTGGCGGCGCGCTCACCACAGAGCTGGTGAGAGATTTGCGGCGTATCTTCCCGCAATCACGTCTTTTTCCCATGTACGGCCTTACCGAGGCCTTCCGTTCAACCTATCTCCATCCCAAGTGGGTGGACGAGCATCCGACCTCGATGGGCATGGCCATTCCCTTCGCTGAAATCCTTGTGATTGCCGATGATGGCGAACTGGCCGGGGCCTTGGAGGAGGGCGAGCTTGTTCACTGCGGACCTTTGGTGGCGCAAGGGTACTGGCAGGATGCGGAGCGCACCGCCGAACGCTTCAAGCCCGCCCCGTCGATGTCCGAATATGGTGGAACCGCCGTGTGGTCAGGAGACCGCGTGTTTCGCGATGTTGAGGGCCTGCTCTATTTTGTCGGCAGGCGCGATGCGATGATAAAGAGCGCGGGCAACCGCATCAGCCCGCAGGAAGTGGAGGACGCCGCCGTGGCCACCGGATTTGCCGAAGAAGCCGTCGCCATCGGCGTGCCTGACGACAGGCTGGGCCAGGCGATCCACCTCGTCGTGCGGGGGTCGGGCGATGAGGAGGCCTTGCGCAAGGCGCTGCGCAAGGACCTGCCCAATTTCATGCAGCCTGCCGAAATCCGCTGGCTCGATGCCATGCCGCTCAACCCCAATGGCAAGATCGATCGCAGCCTGCTGGCACGTGAGGCGCGGGCATGAAGGCGCTTGGTCCGATCCCCGCCGGATTCGCCGCTCTCGATGGCGAACTGGCCATCGGTGGCCGCAAGGTGAGTGTGCTGGTGAAGGAAGCGGGCGACACGCCGCTGTTCGTCTATTCCCGTGACATGATCGATGCCCGCTTGGCGGCGCTTCGTGGAGCGATGCCGGAACGGCTCAACATCCACTATGCGATGAAGGCGAACCCGTTTGCGTCTTTGCTGGAACATATGGCCGAACTGGTGGACGGTCTCGACATCGCATCCGGTGGAGAGCTCAGGCAAGCCCGCGATGCCGGCTTCCTGCCGCGCGAGATCAGTTTCGCAGGCCCCGGCAAACGCGATGCGGAAATTTTCGCCGCCGTAAAGGCAGGGGTCACGCTCAACCTCGAATCCGCCAATGAAGCGCAGCGTGCGCTTGAAGCGGGCACCGCGCTTGGCATCGCGCCCCGCCTTGCGATCCGGGTGAATCCCGACTTCGAACTGCGCGGTTCGGGGATGAAGATGGGTGGCGGGGCCAAACCTTTCGGGATCGATAAGGCACAGGTTCCTGAACTGGCGAAGAAAATCATCGCAGCTGGTGCCCAATGGCGCGGGCTGCATATCTACACCGGCAGTCAGGCGCTGGATGCCGATGCGGTGATCGAGACCCAGGCCAATGTTCTGGACCTTGCCGCGCAATTGTCTGAGGAAATCGGCACGCCATTGCCGCATCTCAACATGGGTGGTGGCTTCGGCATTCCATATTTCGACAAGGACACGCCGCTGGATATTGCAAAGGTCGGAGCAGCGTTGAAAGAGCGATTCGCTGCCTTGCCGTCGATCCTGCAAGAGACTGATTTTGCAATTGAACTGGGCCGCTATCTGGTGGGCGAGGCGGGGGTTTACCTGACCCGCATCGTGGACCGGAAGGTGAGCCACGGCGTGACCTACCTCGTCACCGATGGCGGATTGCATCACCAGCTGGCTGCGTCCGGCAATTTCGGCACCGTCGTGCGCCGCAACTATCCCGCTGCGATCGCTACCCGGTTCGGGGCCGAGCCGGAGGAAGAGGTCAATATCGTCGGCTGCCTGTGCACTCCGCTCGACAGGCTTGCGGATCAGGCGATGATGCCTCGTGCCGAAGTGGGCGATATTGTCGCCATTTTCTGCGCCGGAGCCTATGGCGCAAGCGCCAGCCCGGCCTCTTTCCTTGGCCAGGGTCCGGCAAAGGAAATGCTGGTTTAACGCCGGCGCTGCGCCGCGTCCCCATTTGGGACAGGCCTTCAAAAACCCGGCTGAAACCGCCCGTTTGGCCGAAAGGCTAACGCAATGTTCACCCTTTTTCGCGAGAAGCATCAACGGATCCGCAGGTAGCGGGATCGTGTCGGCAGCGTCCGGGGCGTCTCCCATGCCTGAAACCCTTGAGGACGCGAAGATGCGAACGAACACACTTACCCGCCTTCTGGCAGCCGGAGCCACGGCTTCGCTGGCGCTAACCGGTTGCAACAGCACCGCCAATGCACCGCAGCTGGCCCCGGCAACCTTTGTTGCCATGCAGGAAGGTCCGGGCGAGGAATATGTCATTGGCCCGCTTGATGAATTGACCATCCACGTCTGGCGCAATGACGAGCTGGGCGCGCAGGTGCAGGTCCGTCCGGACGGGCGCATCACCACGCCGCTGGTGCCGGACATGCCCGCCGTGGGCAAGACGCCGACGATGCTGGCAGAGGACGTTCGCCTGCAGCTTTCGCAGTATATCTCCGATCCGCTGGTGACGGTGATCGTCAACAAGTTTGCCGGCACGTTCAGCCAGCAGGTTCGCGTTGTCGGCGCGACTGACCAGCCTGCATCGCTGCCTTACCGCGCCAATATGACGCTGCTCGACGCGATGATTTCGGTCGGCGGCCTTTCCGAATTCGCATCGGGTAACAAGGCCAAGCTGATCCGCTTCGACCGGACGACCGGCCGTCAGGAAGAGTACGCGCTGCGCCTGGGAGACCTCCTCCGCAAGGGCGAGAGCGAGGCGAACGTGATGCTCATGCCGGGTGATGTGATCATCATCCCGGAAAGCATGTTCTGAGGCTGACGAGGCAGGGAACACGAACTTGAACCAGCTTCTCGAAGAACTGCGCGCAGCGATCTGGTCGGTCTGGAACCGCCGCTGGATTGCGCTTGCCACAGCCTGGGGCATCTGCCTGCTGGGCTGGCTGGCCGTGGCGCTGATCCCCAATTCCTACGAATCGCAGTCGCGCATTTTCGTGCAGCTGGACGATGTCCTGGCTGAGCAGATCGGCATGGGCTCGGGCAGCCGCCAGCGCGACCTTGATCGTGTGCGGCAGACGCTGGTGTCTGCAGTGAACCTTGAGAAGGTGGTGCGATCCACCCGGCTTGGTGACCAGATCACGGATGCCAGCCAGATGGAGACCGCCACGAGCCGCCTTGCGGACGATATCAAGGTTGTGTCCGAAGGAGAGAACCTGTTCGAGATCACCGCAGTCAGCGGTCGCAGCGATCTTTCCGACGCCGAGAACGCCCAGCTTGCGCAGGTGATCGTGCAGCGCATGATCGACATCTTCCGTGAAGAGAACATGGGCGGTGCGCGCGGCGACATGCGCGAGACGCTCGACTTCATCAACGCCCAGCTTGAGGCGCGCCAGCGGGAACTGGAAGCGGCTGAACAGCGCCGTCTCGAGTTCGAGGCACAGTATCCGGAACTGATCGGTGGCACCGCCGCGCTACAACAGGAACTGAACGGCACGCGTTCCGAACTGCGCAGCGTGGAAGCAGACCTTGCTGCTGCCGAAAGCGCACTCGCTGCGATCGACGGCCAGATGGCCAGCACGCCGCGCACCCTGCTTACGCCGGGCTCGGGTGGCCCTGCCGCCGCTCTGGCACAGGCCGAAGCGACGCTCGCACAATATCGTTCGCAAGGCCTGACAGACCAGCACCCTGATGTTGTCGCCCTGAACCGCCAGATTGCGACCTTGCGCGAACGCGCGGCTGCCGATGGCGGCGTTAGCGGCACTCCGAACCCTGCTTATACCTCGCTCGTTTCTATCCGTTCGCAACGCCTTGCCAATGTCCAGGCCCTGCAATCGCGCGCTGCCGCCTTGCGAGCGGAGATTTCCGCCATCATGGACAGCCAGTCACGTGAACCGGGCGTGGCGGCCGAAGCCCAGCGCATTTCCCGTGATTACGACGTGCTGCGCCAGCAGTATGAAGAACTGTTGCAGGACCGCGAAGAACTGCGCCTGCGTGGTCAGGTCGAGAATGAGCGTAGTGCGGTGCAGTTCGAAGTGGTCGATCCGCCTTCGACGCCGCGCACTCCTGCGGCTCCCAATCGCCCCCTGCTGCTGGTCGCGGTGCTGATTGTCGGCCTCGGCGGTGGTGCCGGTTTCGCCTTTGCACTCGGGAAGCTGGGTTCGACATTCGCCACCGCAAGCCAACTGGAACGGCGCTTCGACTTGCCGGTCATCGGCACGATTTCGCACACGGTGACAGAAGCCGGCAGGGCGCTGCGCCGCAAGCACCTCAAGTATTTCGCTGCTGCCAGCGCGTCTCTGGGCGTGCTTTTCATCGTGTTGCTGGGCGTGGAATTCGTCCAGCGCGGATTGGTCGCGTGAGGGGGATGGCATGACTGAACACAGCAAGATTCCCGTCCCCGGAAAGGACGCCAAGAAGGGCAAGTCGCTGTTCGAGCGCGCCGAAGGCATGTTTGGCGGCGAGGGTTATGCACCGGCTCCAGTGCCCAAGGATCTGGCCAAACCGGTCAATCGCAAGGTGGCAAAGCCCAAGGTTCCTGCTGCGGCACAGCCTGCGGCAGAACAGCCTGCGCCTGCACCCGCGCCTGCTGCATCTGTCACACCGCAGGCGGCTGCTGCACCCGCTCCGGTGGAACAGCCAGCGGCGCCCGTGGCCAAGCCGCGCATCGGCTTCTCCGGTGATCGCCACCCGGTTGATCGCGAATTGCTGGCGCATCATGGACTGATCATGCCCGATGGGCCGGTCACCGGCCTGCTCGAGGAGTTCCGCATCGTTAAGCGCCAGCTGCTCAAGGCGGCGCGCGCCGATGCGAGCGGTATGGCCAGCCGTATCCTTGTCTGCTCGCCGCTGCCGGACGAGGGCAAGACCTTCTGCGCTACCAACCTCGCCCTTGCCATGGCGAGCGAGCGGGACTGCGAAGTGGTGCTGGTTGATGCCGATGTGGCCAAGCCCTCGGTGCTCTCCACTCTTGGGCTGCCCAAGGGGCCGGGCCTGATGGACGCGCTCGCCAATCCCGAGATCGCGGTGGAAGACTGCGTGATCGCCACCGATATTTCCGGCCTGTTCGTGCTTCCAGCCGGAAACCAGACCAGTGCTGACAGCGAATATCTCGCCAGCGCCCGCACAAGCGAGGTGCTCGCTCGCCTGACGCAAGGCGCGCCCGAACGTGTGCTGGTGTTCGACAGCCCGCCTGCACTCGCAGCTTCGCCTGCTGCGGACCTTGCCAATCACGTCGGTCAGGCGCTCGTCGTCGCCCGGGCGGACAAGACCGGACAGAGTGCGCTGGAAGATGCGCTGTCGCTGCTTTCGAACTGCCCTGACATCAAACTGCTGCTCAATGATGCCCACTTCAGCCCCAGCGGACGCCGCTTCGGGGCCTACTATGGATATGGAGGCTAGGGAGATGCCATCTTCTCTTCGCCAATCTCAACTGATCGCAACCGCGGCAGCCATCGTGCTGGCCCTGCCGTTTCCTGCCCTTGCGCAGGTTGATGGCGGCTATGACGATGTGGAAAGCGAGGGCGTGCGCGGTCGTACGGTCGCAGTGCAGCCCTATATCGAGGCGGCGCAGGTCCTCACCGCAGAACTCTCACCGGGCGACGATGTGGTCACCTATACCCGTGTTGCAGCGGGTGTGGACGCCACGGTTGCAGGCCGGAACAGCGCCGGTTCGGTGTCGGTCCGCTACGAGCGCCGCATCGGCTATGGCAGCGTGTCCGATGGAGACACCATCAGCGGCATCGCCCGCGGTGCGCTCGCCATCGTGCCGCGTCGCCTGAATTTCGAGGCTGGCGCGCTGGCATCGCGTGCTCGCGTTGAAGGTGGTGGTGCCACCACCATCGGCGGCAACAGCGTGGACGATAGCTCCACCAGCCAGATCTACTCCGCCTATGCCGGGCCTTCGTTGCAGACCAACGTGGGCGATCTGGCTGTCACCGGTGCTTACCGGATCGGCTACACGCGGGTTGAGGCACCTGACGCGATCACGCTGGCACCGGGCGACGAGCCGGTCGACATCTTTGACGACAGCCTGACGCAGCAAGCCAATGTCCGCGCGGGCTTCGCCCCCGGCACCGCGCTGCCCATCGGCATTGGCGTTGGCGGTGGCTGGAACCGGCAAGATGTGTCCAATCTGGATCAACGCATCGATGATCGCTACGTGCGCGCCGATGTCACCGTGCCGGTATCTCGCACGCTCGCCCTGATCGGTGGCGTGGGTTACGAGGATGTCGAGGTTTCCGGCCGCGACGCGGTACGCGATGTGAACGATGATCCGGTCATCGGCGCAGATGGCCGCTTCGTCACTGACAAGAGCGCCCCGCGCCAGATCGCCTATCAGACAGACGGCCTGATCTGGGATGCCGGCGTGATGTGGCGTCCAAGCCGCCGCACCGCGCTGCAAGCCACCGTGGGCCGCCGCTACGGTTCGAGGAGCTATACCGGATCGTTCTCCTACGCACCCAACCAGCGCACCAGCGTGAATGTGGGTGTTTATGACAACCTCACCGGATTTGGCGGCACGCTGATCGACAACCTGGCAGACTTGCCGACCGAATTCTCGGCCTTCCGCAACCTGCTGACGGGCGATCTGGGCGGCTGCGTGGATTCACTCGAAAGCGGCAATTGCGCTCTCGGCAACCTTGGCTCGCTGCGCAGCTCGGTATTCCGCAGCCGCGGCGTGGTGGGCAATGTCTCGCGCAGCGATGGTCGTACGTCCTACGGCATCGCCGGTGGCTATGACCGCCGCAGCTTCCTTGGCGCTCAAGGCACCGCACTGGCGGACGTCGATGGTGTGCTCAACGAGAACTACTGGCTGGCACTCTACGCGGCTCGCCAGCTTGATGAACGCTCCAACCTCTCTGCCAATGCCTATGCCAACTGGTTCGAAAGTGGATTCGATGGCGATGGCAACGGCATGGGTTACAGCGCATCGCTTTCCTACAACCGCCAGATCATTCGCGGGCTGAGCGGCACCGCTGCGGTGGGTCTCGACGGCGTCACACGCGATGAACTGCCTGACTACACCAACGCATCGGCCCTGCTTGGCCTGCGCTATTCCTTCTGACGGGTCACAGAGGAGACCAGACCCATGTATGACGACTACTACGGTTTTACCGGCAAACCCTTCCAGCTGACGCCTGATCCGGAATTCTATTTCCGCTCGATCACGCATCGCAAGGCGCTGTCCTATCTCGGATACGGGCTTGCGCAGGGCGAGGGCTTCATCGTCATCACGGGCGAAGTTGGCGCGGGTAAGTCCACGCTGGTTGCGCACATGATGGCCAGCATCGATCCTGCCCAGGTAACCGTGGCGCAGGTGGTCACCAGCAAGCTTGACGAAGACGAGATCATCCACGTCGTCGCGCGCAGCTTTGGCCTCGATGTTGCCGGGCATGACAAGGCGAGTGCGCTGGGCGCAATCGAAAGCCTGCTGCATGAAGAGGCCCGCAATGGCCGCCGCTGCCTGCTGGTCGTAGACGAATCGCAGAACCTTTCGGTCGAGGCCCTCGAAGAACTGCGCATGCTCTCCAACTTCCAGCTCGGCAGCCATCCTCTGCTGCAAACGCTGCTCCTCGGCCAGCCGGAATTCCGCACGATGCTGCAGAACCACAGCGGTCTGGAACAGCTTCGCCAGCGGGTGATCGCGGCGCACCATCTGGAAGCGATGGAAGCGACCGAAGTCGAACCCTATGTGCTGCATCGCCTGCAGAAGGTCGGCTGGGAAGGCAATCCTGCCTTCGATGCTGAAGTCTTCGCTGAACTGCATGCAGCAAGCGGCGGTATTCCGCGCCGCGTAAACCAGATCGCCAACCGCCTGCTTCTGCTGGGTGCGGTTGAGGACAGCGAGACGATCGATCTCGAGATGCTGCAGCTGGTACTTGCAGAAATGGAAGGCGAAAAGGCCTCTAGCCTTTCTTCCGCTCCCGAGCCGCAGAAGGCTGGCGCTCCGGTTGAAGACACAGCGCAGCAGGAAGTGGTTGCAGAACCGGCTCAGCCCGCGCTTGATCCGCAGCTTGTCGAAGACCTGCTGGCAGAGCGCGACGCGCAGATCCAGGAGTTGCAGCAGGCAGTGGTCGAACTGTCCAATGTTCAGGACGATGTGATCGTCCAGGCAGTGCAGCCGCAACTGCAGGCCATGCAGGAACAGATCGCCCGCCTCGAAGCCAAGACCTTCGAGCAGGAGCGCACCATCCGCCAGACGCTGACGATGCTGATCGAATGGATCGAAAGCGAAATGGACGAAGAGAAAGCCGCTTAAGGGAGCAATCGGGCTGTGAACGCGGTCAACTCGCAACCAGAGGTGCCGGCCGGTAATCGTATCGTCAACGGACTGTCCGTTGACGTCGAAGACTGGTTCCAGGTCGGCGCTTTCGAGGACGTGATCGAGCGCGACGCATGGGCGACGCTCGACGATCGCGTTGACCGCAACGTGCGCGAAATCCTTGACCTGTTTGACGAGGCGAATGCCACGGCGACCTTCTTCACTCTGGGCTGGGTGGCCAAGCGCCACGGCCCTCTGTTGCGCGAGATCGTGGCGAGGGGGCACGAGATGGCCAGCCATGGCTGGGACCATGCCCGCGTCCACACGCTGACCCGCCAGCAATTCGGCGAAGACATCGCGAGGGCGCGCAAGCAGATAGAGGATGCCAGCGGTGTTCGCGTCACCGGCTACCGGGCGCCAAGCTTCTCGATCGATCAGCGCACGCCATGGGCCTATATGGAACTGGCGGAACAGGGCTATGCATATTCCTCCAGCGTCTCGCCCGTCACTCACGATCATTATGGCTGGGCAGCCGCGCCGCGTTTTGCCTTCAAGCCGCTGCCGTGGGCCGGTCTGGTGGAAATCCCGGTCACCACTGCGATGTTTGCTGGCAAGCGCCTCGCTGCTGGCGGTGGCGGGTTCTTCCGCGTGCTGCCCTATGCGTTCTCTCGCTGGGCGATCCGGCAGGTCAACCGGCAGGACCAGCGCCCTGCGGTTTTCTATTTCCATCCTTGGGAGATTGATCCCGGGCAGCCGCGCGTGGCCGGTGCGCCGCTCAAGTCACGCCTGAGGCATTATACCAATCTGGAAAAGATGGCGCCCAAGCTGCGCCAGCTGATCCATGATTTCGAATGGGGCCGCATGGATGTGCTGGCTCACCGCGAGAAGGCACAGCTTGACGCGGTGGCAGCATGAATGCGCCCGTCGCTCTCTCCGCACTTTCCCTGAGGGAACCCGACCTGCGCCAGCCGGACGAGGTGGCGCGGATTGAAGCTTTCGTGCGTTCGAGCGAAGGTTCTCTTTTTCACCGGCCGGCATGGCTGCTTGCAGTGGAGCGGGGCACCGGTAACCGCGCCTGCGGAGTCGTGGCGGAGAAGGGCGGGGCGCTGGTTGGCTGGTTGCCCCTGAGCGTGGTCCATTCACCGGTGTTTGGCCGCATGCTTGCGTCGAGCGGGTTTGCCGTCGAAGGCGGTCCGCTTGCTAATGATGAAGCTGTAGCAGAGGCGCTGTGCCGCGCGGCGGAGGAACTGGCGCTGCGGTATTGCTGCCCGACAGTGGAATTGCGCGGCGGCACTGCTCCGGCTGACTGGGATTTGAGGACGGACAGCCATTGCGGCTTTGTCTGCGATCTCGCGGCGGATGACGAGGCGCAGCTTACCGCCATCCCGCGCAAGCAGCGCGCCGAAGTGCGCAAGGGCCTCAAGAACGAATTGCAGGTCAGCGTCGGTACGTCAGAGCAAGATCGTTCGGCACATTATGCCATTTATGCCGAAAGCGTGCGCAACCTTGGAACGCCGGTGTTTCCGCGCACCCTGTTCGAAGCTGCGCTGGATAGCCTGGATGGCGACATCCTGACGGTCAGCCACGAAGGCCGCCCGGTGGCCAGCGTCCTGTCGTTCTACCATGACGGCGCAGTGCTGCCCTATTGGGGTGGCGGCACGTGGGATGCGCGCCGCCTGCGCGCGAATGACGTGATGTATTATGCGCTGATGAACCATGCGCGGGAGCGTGGTTGCGCCCGCTTCGACTTCGGGCGCAGCAAGACCGGCAGCGGTGCCTACAGTTTCAAGAAGAACTGGGGTTTCGAGCCGCAGCCGCTCTCCTATGCCAGCTGGACGGCACCGGGCGCGGACAAGCGTGATGCCGATCCCACCAGCAGCAAGCATGCCGCGCGTATTGCTGCATGGCAGAAGCTGCCGCTTGCCATAGCCAATCGCATTGGCCCGCTCATCGCTCGCGGGCTGGGCTGATGAGTGGAGAAATCCTCTTCCTGGCGCATCGCCTGCCGTTCCCGCCTGATCGTGGGGACCGCATCCGTTCGTGCAATGTGCTGAAGGCTCTGGCGAAGATCGCGTCTGTGCATGTCGGTTGTTTTGTCGATAGCGAGGAGGACCGCGCCCACACCGCCGAACTGGCCAAGGTGGCCAGCAGCTGGTGCGTGGTGAAGCGGGCAAAGCCTTTGGCTCTCGCCGGGCTGGAATCGCTGGTCCGCCGCGAACCGGTGAGCCTTTCCGCCTTTCGCAGCGATGACCTGTCGCGCTGGGTGGAGCAGTTGCTGGCAAGTGGCAAGATCGCAGCGGTCTATGTGTTTTCGGGCCAGATGGGCCAGTTTGTCCCTGCAAGCTGGCAGGGGAGACTGGTGATCGATCTGGTGGACGTCGATTCGGCAAAGTTTGAAGCCTATGCCGAAGAGGCCGGGTTGCCGCACAGGCTGATCCATGCGCGCGAAGGCCGCTTGCTCGCTCAGGGAGAGACAAGCCTTGCCGCGCGCGCTGATCATACGCTGCTGGTGAGCGATGACGAGGCCAACCTCCTGCGCAGCCGTGCTGGCGATACCGGCCACATCATGGCCATGGGCAATGGCATCGACGCCGAATTTTTCGACCCCGCAGGCGCAGAGCCCGCACCTGAAATGGGCGGGGAGGGTCCACATTTCCTGTTCACAGGGCAGATGGATTATCCGCCCAATGTCGCCGCCGTCGAACGCATGGCTCAGCGGATCATGCCCGAAGTGCGCAAGGCTTTGCCGCAGGCGCAGTTCCACATCGCCGGCCGCGCTCCCGCCAGGCAGGTCGAGCAGCTTGAAGGCGTAAACGGCACGCATGTGTGGGGCGCAGTCCCCGATATGCGCAAGTGGCTTGCGGGCGCTGACGTGGTCGTCGCCCCGCTCACCATCGCACGCGGCATCCAGAACAAGGTGCTCGAAGCAATGGCGATGGCCAGGCCTGTGGTGGCTTCTCCCGAAGCGGCGACGGGCATCGCTGCCCGCTCCGACCAGGAATTTGCGATTGCCGAAAGTGACGCGGCCTTCATCGCTCGTTTAATCGAACTCAGCCAGGACAAGGCAACCGCCGCCGCCATGGGCCAAGCAGCGCGCGCATTCGTGGTCGAGCAGCAGGGCTGGGAGGCGATGCTGTCCGATCTGCCGGAGCTGCTGGGCTTGTCCGGGAAAAAGCGGGAGCATCGCGATGCCGCTTGATCTCACGCTGAAGCGCCAAGCCACGCTTTCCTCGCGCCTGCCAGATGCGTGGAAAGGGCCGCTGCTGCACCTCGCCATTGCCTGGGCCATGCTGTTCGTGCTGTTTGCGCCTGTCTTCGTGGACATGCTGCTGCAATATTGGGACAGCTCCACCTACAACCACATCCTGTTCGTTCCGCTGATCATCGGCTGGCTCGTCAAGCTGCGTGCACCAGAGCTTGCGAAGCTCGCCCCTCGCGCGTGGTGGCCGGGGCTGGTTCCCTTTGCCGGGGCAATGTTCCTGTGGCTGGTGGCAGATGTGACCGGCATCGCACTGGGCGAGCATCTGGCCGTGGTGGTGGCGCTGCAATCCACCGTGCTCGCCATCCTCGGCCCGCGTGTGTGTGCGGCCCTGCTGTTCCCGCTGCTTTACGGGTTGTTCCTCGTGCCGTTCGGGGACGAGCTTGTGCCGACCCTGCAGATGATCACCGCCGACCTCACCATCGCGCTGACGCACTGGAGCGGCATTCCCGCGGTGATCGAGGGTGTATTCATCGATACGCCAGCCGGGCTGTTCGAAGTGGCCGAAGCCTGTTCTGGCGTGAAATTCCTGATCGCGATGATCGCGCTGGGAACGCTTACCGCGCATGTCTGCTTTGCCAGCTGGAAGCGGCGGGCGATCTTCATGGCTGTGGCGGTGGTCCTGCCGATCCTTGCCAATGGCGTGCGGGCCTGGGGTACGATCTACATCGCCCAGTCGCAGGGCATCGAGTTTGCTGCAGGTTTCGATCACATCTTCTACGGCTGGATATTCTTCGCCATCGTCATGGGCCTGCTGCTGGCGCTGAGCTGGCGGCACTTCGATCGCCCGCGCGATGACAGCTTCATCGATGGCGATGCACTGGCGGACTCAGCCCTGTTTGACGCAATGGAACGCACCTCCATCACCGGTGCGCGCGCGCTTCTGGGGCTGGCGGCGCTGGCGCTCGTATTCGTGGCCTGGTCTGCCCAGGCACGGCAGGTCGAAGCTGCAATGCCCGCGCAGATCGTATTGCCGCAGGTCGAAGGCTGGCAACGGGCACCCTTTGCGAACACCGTCTGGTGGGAGCCGCGCGCTTCGGGTGCGGACCACCGGCTTATCGGATCCTATGTCAACGCCGATGGCGCGCGGGTGGAATTGTTCTTCGCGCTCTACGGGGCGCAGGAGGACGGGCGCGAGGCCGGTGCATTCGGTGAAGGCGCGCTGGTGCCGGACAGCAGCTGGCGCTGGCATTCGCCGGGTCCTGACCTGGGCATGGGCATCAGCGAGCGCCTGCAATCAGGCAGTAACCTGCAACGCCTTGCCCTGACGACCTATCGCCACCGCGACCTGACGACGAGCAGCATAGCGGCGCTCAAACTGTCCAACATGCGGGACCGGCTGACCTTCAGCGCAGAGCCGACGATGATGGTGATTATCTCGGCAGTGGACAGAGGTCCCGTCCCGGCAGAGGCTGCCATCGCCGATTTCGTGGAATCCACCGGCGACTTCGGCGCATGGATGGACCGCATCGCGCAAAAGCCGTAACGCATCACCCATGTGCGGGATCGCCGGGATATTCCATTGCGGGACCATCAAGCCGGTCGATCCAGTGCGGGTCGAACGGATGTGCGACGTCATGGCCCATCGCGGCCCTGATGGCTCCGGCGTGTGGACAGCACCCGGCGTGGGGCTGGGCCACCGCCGCCTGTCGATCATCGACCTTGCCGGATCGCCGCAACCCATGGCCTCGGCAGACGAGCGCGCGGTCATCACTTTTAACGGAGAAATCTACAACTACCGCGAATTGCGGCGCGAGCTGGAAGGGATGGGCGCGGAATTCCGCACCGATGGCGATACCGAGGTGATCCTTGCCGCATGGCAGCGCTGGGGCACCGATTGCCTGTCGCGCCTTCACGGCATGTTCGCCTTCGCGATCTACGACAAGGCGGATCGCACGCTGTTCCTCGCGCGCGATCGCTTCGGAGTGAAGCCGCTGTTCATGGCGATGCTCAGCGATGGCAGCATGGCCTTCGCCAGCGAGCTGAAGGGCTTGATGGCGCATCCGCTGCTGCGCCGCGAAGTCGATCCGCTGGCGGTCGAGGATTACATGGCGTGGGGCTATGTGCCCGATCACCGCTCGATCCTGAAGGGCGTAGAGAAGCTGCCTGCGGGCCATTTCCGCTTGCTAAAGCACGATGCAGAGCCTGCCAGGCCGCAGCAATATTGGGACATCTCCTTTGCCCAGCGCCACAAGGGCAAGGCGAAGGACCTTGAGGCAGAGCTGCTCCATCACCTGCGGCAAGCGGTGGAATCGCGCATGGTTTCCGACGTGCCGCTGGGCGCATTCCTGTCTGGCGGTGTCGACAGCTCCAGCGTGGTCGCGATGATGGCCGAGGCGAGCCGCGATCCCGTGCGCACATGCTCGATCGGCTTCGATGTCGAGGCGGTGGACGAAACATCCTACGCCGAGAAGGTGGCGAAACTGTTCGCCACCGATCACGCGGCGCGGATCGTGAGTTCGGACCAGTACGATGCGCTGGACGAGTTGGCAGGCATGTTCGACGAACCCTTTGCGGACGGATCGGCCTTGCCGACATGGCGGGTCTGCCAGCTGGCGCGCGAGAGCGTGACGGTGGCCTTGTCCGGCGATGGCGCGGATGAGGCAATGGCAGGTTATCGCCGGCAGGTTTTCCATCATCACGAGGAACGCTTGCGGCGGCTGATGCCGGAAAGCCTGCGGGCGAAGGTCCTTGCACCGCTTGGCCGGGCATGGCCGAAGATGGACTGGGCACCGCGCCCCTTGCGCGCCAAGAGCACGCTAATGGCACTGGGGGCGAGCGGGGCGGAAGGCTATGCCCGCGCTGTGGGCGCGGTGCCGCCGGAACAGCGTTTCGCGATCTATGGCAGCGAGATGGCGAAGCAGCTGGGCGAATACCGCGCCGAGGTGCCTTTCATGGAAATGATGGCCAAGGCTCCGGCGCGCTCCGGCCTCGATGCGGCGCAATATGCGGACCTCAAGTTCTGGATGCCGGGCGATATCCTTACCAAGGTGGACCGCACCAGCATGGCAGTGAGCCTTGAAGCGCGCGAGCCGCTGCTCGATCATCGCCTCGTCGAATTCGCCGCCGGATTGCCCGAAGGGCTGCGGGTCAAAGGCAGGCAGGGCAAGTATCTGCTCAAGAAGGCGATGGAACGCTACCTGCCCGACGACATCCTCTATCGCCCCAAGCAGGGCTTCGTCACGCCGATTGCCGAATGGCTGCGCGGACCGCTTCAGGCGCAGACCCGCGCCATCGCCACGAGCAGTGCACTTGCCCGTACGGGATGGTTCGACAAGGGCCAGCTTTCGCGCATGGCCGAAGCGCATATCTCTGGCCGGAGCGACAATTCACGACTGCTGTGGCAGCTGATCATGCTCGACAAGTCTCTGGAAAGGCTGGGAGTTTCCTAGCCTTCCTCGCCATGGCCCAGCGCCATGTATTCCTCGCTCTGCATTTCCTTCAATCGGCTTACGGTGCGTTCGAATTCGAAGGAACCATCGCCTGACGGGTAAAGCTCCTCAGGCTTGACTTCGGCGGTCGCGAACAGCTTCACCCGGTTTTCATATAGCGCATCGATCAGCGTCACGAAGCGCGCCGCCTCGTTGCGCATGTCGCGGTCCATCTGCGGGATGCCGACAATGATGACGGTGTGATATTCGCGGGCAATGGCGAGATAGTCCGATGCGCCGCGCGCTTCCTTGCACAAGCGCTTGAAGCTGAACACCGCCACGCCTTTGAGGCTCTTGGGCACATGCAGCGTCCGTCCGCCACCAAGGTCGAGATCAGCCGAGGGGACATGCTCGGCATCCTCTGGCGCGAAGTCTGTCAGGCGGAAGAACAGTTCGCGCACCTGCGCGGTGGCTTCGGGGCCGATGGGGGAATGCCAGCTGGCCATGCCGCCGATCCGATCCAGCCGGTAGTCGGTGGGGCCGTTGAGTTCGACAACGTCCAGCTGCTTTTCGATCAGGTCGATGAACGGCAGGAAGTGCTCGCGGTTGAGCCCGTCCTTGTAGAGATCGCGGGGAGGGCGGTTGCTGGTTGTGACCACGCACACGCCGTGTTCCACAATCAGCGCGGTGAACAGGCGCGACATGATCGCGGCATCGGGCGAATTGTTCACCACCATCTCGTCAAAGGCGAGGCAGCGCACTTCCTCTGCAATCGCCGCGGCCACAGGCGGGATGGGATCGCCGGCCTCCTTCTTGCGCTCCTCGCGAATGCGGGCATGAACTTCGATCATGAAGGCGTGGAAGTGGACGCGGCGCTTGGCATCAATGGCCAGCGTATCGTGGAACAAGTCCATCAGCATGGACTTCCCGCGCCCAACACCGCCCCACATATAGGCGCCGCGCACCGCCTCGCGCCCTGCAATCAACCGGTGGAAGAAGCCGGTATTCGTCCTGCTTTCAAGCCCTTGCTGGACGCGGGCGAGCACGTCCACGGCTGCGCGCTGTTCTGCATCAGGGCGCAATTCGCCTGATGCCAGCAATTCCTCGTAACGTGCGATCAACCCGGACAGGTCAGATCTGCCGTTCGGCCTGCATCTTCTTGATTTCGGCGATGGCGCGCGCCGGGCTGAGGCCCTTGGGGCAGACATTGGCGCAGTTCATGATCGTGTGGCAGCGATAGAGGCGGAAGGGATCCTCCAGCTCGTCCAGACGCTCTCCGGTCATTTCATCGCGACTGTCAGCCAGCCAGCGATAGGCTTGCAGCAGGATCGCGGGGCCAAGGAACTTGTCCGAATTCCACCAGTAGCTGGGGCAGGAGGTGGAGCAGCAGGCGCACAGGATGCACTCGTAAAGGCCATCCAGCTTCTCGCGCTGCTCGGGGCTCTGCAAACGTTCCTTGCCGCTCGGCGTGTTGGAAACCGTCTGCAACCACGGGCGGATCGAGGCATATTGCGCGTAGAAATGCGTGAAATCGGGCACCAGGTCCTTCACCACATCCATGTGCGGCAGCGGGGTGATGCGGATCTCGCCCTTCAGATCCTCGATCGCGGTGGTGCAGGCGAGCCCGTTCTTGCCATTCAGGTTCATCGCGCAGGAACCGCAAATGCCTTCGCGGCATGAGCGGCGGAAAGTCAGTGTCGGGTCAATCTCGTTCTTGATCTTGATGATCGCGTCGAGAACCATCGGGCCGCAATCGTCAAGGTCGATCTCGAACGTATCGTAACGCGGGTTCTGGCCACTATCCGGGTCCCAGCGGTAAACCTTGAACTTGCGAATGCGCGAACCGCCGGAAGCTTTATGCTCCTTGCCGGGACCGTTGATCTTGCTGTTCTTCGGGAGGGTGAAGGTTGCCATGACTATCCGCTTTCGCTGTCCTTGCGCCCTATCTACCCATTCATGCCGCAAGGGCAAGGCAGACCTTGGGGAAGATTGGCGGTTTTGCCCTTTTTGAGCTGTTGGATGGAACACATGGAACACGGTCCTGTTGTCAATAAAGCTCGCGGGCGGAAACCCGCTTTGAATACCCCGCCTGATATGGCGAAAAGGCCATGTTCCCATCATCGCCTAGCTGCCTAGATTGATGCGATGTTGGTAGGAAAGTCTCGGGAAAGCGACCAGCTGTCATGGCCCCGCCGTGCAGCCGTGTTCGGTGCATCTGGCGGCATCGGGGCTGCAATCTGCCGCCTGCTCGCCGATAACGGCGTGCAGGTCCACGCCGGATCGCGCTCTGGCGAGGTGCCCAAGCACCAGCACATCATCCCGTTCCATTTCGATCTGGAAGACGAGGCGAGCATCGCAAAGGCTGCAGAAGACATGGCCGATGCTCCGCCGCAACTGACGCTGATCGCCACAGGTGTGCTGACGCTGGCTGACGGAACCGGACCCGAACGGTCAATGAAGGCCACTGATCCGCAAGCGATGGCCCGCGTGATGGCGATCAACACCACCGGCCCGGCGCTGATCGCCAAGCATATCCTGCCGCTGATGCCGCGTGACGATCGCTTTGTCTTCGCCGCAATTTCGGCCAAGGTCGGCTCGATCTCTGATAACGCGATCGGTGGCTGGCATTCTTATCGGGCGAGCAAGGCTGCGCTCAACATGCTGGTGAAAAACTGGGCGATCGAGATGGGGCGGACGCACCAACACGGCGCGATCCTGGCGCTCCATCCGGGAACGGTGGACACCGCACTGTCGAAGCCGTTCCAGGCGAACCTGCCAGACGGGCAGCTGACCACAAGGCGCGATGCGGCGCTCAATTTGCTGGATGTGATGCTGGATGCAGGCCCGGGAGATAGCGGCAAGCTTCTGAACTACAGGGGCGACGAAATTCTCCCGTAAGGCAGTTTGCCGTTTGCATCATGTCCATTTTGGGTAAGATCGTGACAAGAGCCTGAGAGGGAAGACGATGAGCCTTGGAAACTGGTACGAAGAGACGGTGCTGCCCAAACTCATCGGCTTTGGGTGTGGCAGTGACGAGGTGACGGAGCTTCGCCGCGAAGTCGTTCCCCTCGCACAAGGCAAGGTTTTCGAGATCGGTTGCGGAGGCGGCTTCAACCAGGCGCTCTATCGCAAGGATGCCATCACCCAGTTTGCCGGTATCGATCCCAACGCCAGCCTGCTCGATGCGGCTCGTCAACGGGCGCAGGAACAGGGCGGGGAAGCCGAGATCAGGCAGGGAGTGGGAGAAGCCATTCCCTTTGCTGACGGCTCATTCGATACGGTCGTGTGCACTTACACGCTGTGTTCGGTGAACAGCCAGCAGCAGGTGCTTTCCGAATTGCGGCGCATCCTCAAGCCGGGCGGCAGGCTGCTGTATCTGGAGCACGGCAAGGCGCCAGATCCCGGCCCGGCAAAATGGCAGAAGCGCATCGAGCCGGTGTGGAAGAAGGTGATGGGCAATTGCCATCTGGCGCGCGAGGTGGGCGGTGCCATCCGCCATGCCGGGTTCGAGGTTGAGCCGATCGGGCAGAAATACTTCGAGAAAGCACCCAGATGGGCCGGGTGGATGGAATGGGGTGTGGCGCGCAAGGTTGGCCCCTGATCCCGCATTTCTCACCGCAGAATCGATTGTGGCCGACGCAGGATTTGCGCCGGCCACATGATCGTTAGGCTATAGTGCGTGTGCCGCGCGCCATGTGCGGGTGACGCATCAGTTGCCGAAAGTGCGTTGCCACCAGCCGCGACGCGGTTCGCCGTTCTCGTCTTCGCCTTCTGCAGCATCATTGCCGGTTTCGAGGTTATCCGACGTCACTGATGCATCGTTGGCGGACTTGGCTGCCGTTTCCTCTGCCGGCTTCTTTGTGGCTGGCTTCTTGGCAGCGGGCTTCTTGCGAGGTGCACGCTTCTTGGCCGCAGGCTTGGCGGGTTCGTCGGATTCCTCCTTGGCCGGGGCTTTCGCAGCTTCGCTTGTTTCCGCATCGGCCTCAACGTCAGCCTTCTTGCGGCGTGTGCGTCGCTTGGGCTTTTCCTCTACCTCAGCTTCGCTGCTTTCGGCGGTATCATCAGACATTTCCTTGGCGGGCTCTGCCTCTGCATCGGGTTCGGCCTTCTTTCGACGCGTGCGGCGTTTCGGCTTCTCGTCTGCTTCCGGAGCGGCTTCTGTATGGGTTTCCGCTTCGGACTGGGGTTCGGCTTCGGCATTTCCGGTTTCGCCGTCGGCTTGGTCACCCTCAGCCTCAGAAGATTCGTTCTCGCCCGATCCCTTGCCATCTTCGGCTTCGGAGCCGTTCCTGCGTCCACGTCCGCGGCCACCACGGCGGCGGCGGCGCTTGGGCTTTTCTTCGCCATCGCTCTCGCCGTTGTCTCCGCCTTCGGCATCGTTGTCCGAATTGCCGCTGTCGTCGTCGCTATCGTTATCGTTCTCACCGTCGTTATCGTCACGATCACGGCTGCGATTGCGATTGCGTCCACCGCGACGACGGCGACGACGCTTCTTGCGCTCGCCACCATCGCCCTCGTTTTCATCCTCGCTCTCTTCGTCTTCGATATCGTCCAGATCGCTGTCATCGTCATCGTCGACGATGGGCTCGAACTTGGGCGCTTGCGAGGGGCGCGGGCCAGAGGAGGTCACGCGCATCTTGGCGCCTTCGTCCTCGCCTTCGGGGACGACCTGCACCGTCACGCCGTAACGCTGCTCGATCTCGGCGAGGTCAGCACGCTTGGTATTGAGCAAGTAGACTGCAGCCTCGGTGGAGGCATAGAGCGTGATGACCGTGCCTTTGCCCTTGGCGGCTTCATCCTCGATGAAGCGCAGCGCGGACAGGCCGGCAGACGATGCCGTGCGCACAAGACCGGTGCCATCGCAATGCGGGCAGGTGCGGGTGGTGGCTTCGAGCACGCCGGTGCGCAGGCGCTGGCGGCTCATTTCCATCAGGCCGAAGCCCGAAATGCGCCCGACCTGGATGCGAGCCCGGTCGTTCTTGAGCGAATCCTTCATGCACCGCTCGACTTTGCGGATATTGGAGTTGTGCTCCATGTCGATGAAGTCGATTACGACAAGGCCAGCCATGTCACGCAGGCGCAGCTGGCGGGCGATTTCCTTCGCCGCTTCGAGGTTGGTGTGCAGAGCGGTCTGCTCGATCCCGTGTTCCTTGGTGGAACGGCCGGAGTTGATGTCGATGGAGACCAGTGCCTCTGTCGGATTGATGATCAGATAGCCGCCGGATTTCAACTGCACCATCGGATCATACATTGCCGAAAGCTGGTCTTCCGCGCCGTAACGCTGGAACAGCGGCACGGGATCGGAATAGGCCTTCACCCGGCGCGCGTGGCTGGGCATCAGCAGTTTCATGAAGGCCTTGGCGGCCTTGTAGCCATCCTCGCCCTCGACCACGACTTCCTCGATCTCGCGATTGTAGATGTCGCGGATCGCGCGCTTGATAAGGTCTGAATCCGAATGGATCATCTTTGGCGCGCTTGAGCCCAGCGTGCGTTCGCGAATCTCGTCCCACAGGCGGGCGAGATAGTCGAAATCGCGCTTGATCTCGGTCTTGGTGCGCTGCAGCCCGGCGGTGCGCACGATCAGCCCCATGCTCTTGGGCAGGGTCAGGTCGTTGACGATCTGCTTCAGGCGCTTGCGATCGGAACCATTTGAAATCTTGCGCGAAATGCCGCCGCCATGGCTGGAGTTGGGCATCAGCACGCAATAGCGGCCAGCGAGCGAAAGATAGGTGGTGAGGGCAGCGCCCTTGTTGCCACGCTCTTCCTTCACGACCTGGACCAGCAGCACCTGGCGGCGCTGGATGACGTCCTGGATCTTGTAGCGGCGACGCAGCGCCTGGCGCTTGGCGCGGACATCGTCGATTTCCTTGGCGCGGCTGCCACGGCGGCGGTTGTCGCCACCTTTCTGGCCGCGCCCCTGGCGGCGGCCACGACCGCGGCGAGAGCGACCACGGCGTGTTTTGCCATCGTCGTCGCTGTCTTCCTCGTCGTCGGACTCTTCGCCGTCGTCGTCGGAGTCGTCATCTTCCGACGATTCGTCAGATGAATCTTCGCCTTCGCCATTCTCGAGCTGGCCGTCCTCGATGGTCGAGACATCGTCCTTTTCCGAGGTGTCGATTTCTTCGACGCCGGGTTCTTCCTCGTCCTGCTCGTCATCTGTGAGGACTTCTTCCTCGTCCTCATCCTCTTCCGCGCGCAGGGCCGCTTCTTCTTCAGCTGCGGCCTGTTCCTCGGCCAGCAGGGCCTGACGGTCCTCGGCCGGGATCTGGTAATAGTCGGGATGGATTTCGCTGAAGGCGAGGAAGCCGTGGCGATTGCCACCGAAATCGACGAAAGCCGCCTGCAGCGAGGGTTCTACGCGGGTAACCTTGGCGAGATAGATATTGCCCTTGATCTGCTTGTGATCAGCAGATTCGAAATCGAATTCCTCAATCCGGTTTCCCTTGAGCACCGCCACCCGTGTTTCTTCCGGGTGGCGCGCATCGATAAGCATGCGCGTTGCCATTGAATATTCTCCAGGCATGTGATCCTCGGTTGGCGCCGGGCGCCGCTTGAGCATGCCGATATGTGTGGATTCCCCTGGGCGCGGGGCAATTGCCGGGCGCTTGCGGGAGGTATGATTGGGCGCCGCTGCCGGATTGCCGGTGGCGTGCGCTGCGGAATGTGTCTGCTACAAGGAAAAGGCGCAGGGTTTCTGTCTGCGCGAGAGCGCCGGTCGCCACAATGCAACCCTGCGGCTGCTGGCTGACCTTCTGGCTCTTGCTTCTCATTACGGCATCAACCTGTATTCAAGACCGAAACCACAAGGATTGGCGGCTTCGGAGAACCCGGGCAAGATTTGCCACGGACGATCAAATGGCTAGCATTTGGGGACAGGCTGGGCAACCTTATTGCGTCACCTGGTCATTTTCCCTTGGGTAAGCTGGCATATCCATGGTGAAGATACGGATAAGGAAGCGATAGGGGATCGGATTTGCTGTGGTATCGCGTGCAGATTGCGCTGGTTTTCCTGGCGCCTGTACTGGTGTTTTCCGGGCTTGTCGTTTTCGGCAAGGCGATCCCGGTGCCCTATCTTGGCCGCGACTACGTGATCCGCATCCATTTGCCGGAACCGGGCACCACGGTGGTCCTGCCCGAGATTGCTGGTCCCGATGATCCCTCGCGCCCGCTGGTGGTAATCGATGCCGGGCATGGCGGGCATGATCCCGGGGCGAGCGGAGCAGGCTATGTCGAGAAATCGCTCGTGCTTGGCCTGTCGCGCAACTTGCGGGATGAGCTGCTGCAAGGAGGGGGAATCCGCGTTGCCATGACGCGCGAAGACGATCGCTACCTGACGCTTGCCGAGCGCGTCCAGATTGCCCGCGCGCTGGGTGCCGATCTGTTCCTGTCGATCCACGCCGATTCTGCCGGCGAACAGGACTCGGTGCGAGGTGCGAGCATTTATGTCCTGTCAGAGGAAGCCAATTCGGAAGCTGCCGCACGTTTCGCCCAGCGCGAGAACGAGGCGGATCTGGTCAACGGCACACTGCTTTCCGCAGAGACCGACAACGTCAACGCCATACTTGTCGAGCTTGCCCAGCGGCGCACTGCTGAATCCTCCGGCGAGTTTGCGGACTTGATCATCCGTGAAGGTGAAGGTGTCATGCCTTTCCACCCTCAGGCGCGCCGCTCTGCCGCGCTGGGCGTATTGCGAGCGCCCGATGTGCCCTCCGTTCTGTTCGAGGCCGGGTTCATCAGCAATCCTGCCGAAGCTCGCAGGTTGTCATCGGCCGAAGGCCAGCGCGCCTTTGCCCGATCCATGGCCCAGGCCATTCGCGTGTTTTTTGCCCGAAGCAGTATGCAGCAGGATGTTGCGGGCCTTGAGCCCGGGTAAACGCATTCATTCTGGCGCCAGACAGAAATGGCATGCTAAGGGCAGCGCAAGATGGAAGAGAATGACGAAAACGGCGTGCAGGCAATGCGCTATCGCATAACCCGCAGTGCGGGAGGCGCTGCCGCCTGGGCCAGCGATGTCTGGCGCGATTCTTCGGTCCTGAACTGGTGGCGTGACAATTGGCACAACAAGCGCTGGTTCCGTTGGCTTGGCTGGGCAGGGTTGGCCGGTTTGGTGGTGCTGGTCACTGGCTGGGTCATGATCGCGCGCGATCTGCCGGACGCCGGCATGCTCAACGATTATGAGCCGAACCTGCCATCGGTCGTGCGCGGCATGGATGGCGAGATCGTCCACCGTTACGAGCGTGAACGCCGGGTGGAATTGCAGTTCAAGGATCTTCCGGCACAGCTGATCAACGCCTATACCAGTGCCGAGGACAAGACCTTCTGGAGCCATGGCGGCATCGATGCAGGCGGTTTCATCGGCGCGGTTATCGACTATGTCACCAAGATCGGGTCGGACGAGCGCGCAGTAGGCGGATCGACCATCACCCAGCAGGTGGCCAAGAACATCCTGCTCGATGACGAATATTCGATCACCCGCAAGCTGCGCGAGATGGTTCTGGCAACGCGCATCGAAGCAGCCCTGACGAAACAGGACATCATCACGCTCTACCTCAACGAGATCGCGCTGGGGCGTCGCAGCTTCGGCGTGCAGGCGGCATCGCGCGCCTATTTCGACAAGGACGTGGATGACCTTGAACTGCACGAGATGGCCTATCTCGCCATCCTGCCGAAAGCTCCGGAAACCTACAGCCGCGAGCGCAATTTCGACGAGGCCATGGTGCGTCGGAACATCGTTCTCGACCAGATGGAAGACAATGGCCACATCACTGCAGCCCAGCGCGACGCGGCCAAGGCCATGCCGCTCGGCATCGTTACGGGGCAGCGGCAAAGCCGTTCTGCCGATGCCGGCTATTTCCTTGAGGAAGTGCGCCGTCAGCTGATCAGTCGCTTTGGTGAAGAGGCCGAAGACGGCAGGAACTCTGTATACGCCGGCGGCCTGTGGGTGCGCACCTCGCTCGACACCGAACTTCAGGATGCCGCGCGCGATGCCTTGCGCGCCGGCCTGATGCGTTACCAGGGCAACCGCGGATGGGGTGGGCCGATCGCCACGATCAATCCGGGTGACGGCGACATGAAACGCCAGTTGGCCAGCTCCTACCTGTCGATCAATTACGAGGACTGGCGCATCGGCGTTGTCATGCAGCGCAGCGGCCAGTCTGCCACCGTGGGCTTTTCCGATGGCAGCGATGGGCCGCTTTCCGGATTGCCCGATGCGCTGAAGGCCGGTGACGTGATTGCTGTCTCGCCCTCCGGAAATGGCTGGCGCGTACGGACGCCGCCCGCACTGGAAGGCGGTTTTCTGGCGCTTGATCCCAATTCAGGCCGGGTACTGGCCATGCAGGGCGGCTTCGACAGCCGTTTGAGCGACTTCAATCGCGCAACTCAGGCTGAACGCCAGTCCGGCTCGACCATCAAGCCTTTCGTCTACGCCTCCGGTCTCGACAACGGGATGACACCGGCAACGATGATCCCGGATTCGCAATATTGCTATTACCAGGGCGCAAACCTGGGCGAAAAGTGCTTCACCAACTTTGGCGGCAGCCGCGGCGGCGGTGAATATCCGATGCGCTACGGCCTCGAACAGTCGAAGAACCTGATGACCGTCCATATCGCGATGGATGCCGGAATGGACAAGGTGGTGGACGATATCCAGCGCCTGGGCATCAGCGAGGAGCGTTACGATCCCTATCCGGCTTATGCACTGGGTTCGGGCAACACTACCGTGCAGCGCATGGCCAATGCTTATGCCACGCTGGTCAACCACGGCCGGATGAACGAGCCGACCGTGATCGATTACGTCCAGGATCGCGATGGCAAGGTTATCTGGCGGTCGGACGAGCGCGAGTGCCAGGGCTGCAACATGGCCGAATGGGATGGCTCGCCCATGCCGCGCCTGCGCCCCTTGGGCCGGCAGGTAATGGACGGGCGCACCGCCTTCCAGGTCACCAATATGCTGACCGGCACCGTGCAGCGCGGCACCGCCACCCGCCTGCGCGATCTTGGCCTGCCGATGTTCGGTAAGACCGGAACTTCGACAGGCCCGAACGACGCATGGTTCGTTGGCGGTACACCTGAAGTGGTGGTCGGCCTCTATGTCGGCTTCGACCAGCCGCGCAGCATGGGTGGCTGGATCCAGGGCGGCAACACCGCAGTTCCCATCATGCGGGATTTCATGGTCGCGACACGTGACCGCTGGCACGCAAAGCCGTTCCTTGCGCCGGAAGGTGTACGGATGGTTCGCGTGGATCGTCGCACCGGGCGGCGCGTGTTCGATGCGTGGCCATCCGATGATCCGTTGTCCGGTGTTATCTGGGAAGCGTTCAAGCCCGATACCGAACCGCGCCGCACCCAGCGGCAGGACGAGATTGACCAGATGCGCGAGATGATCCTGGCCCGCCTTCGCGGCGAGGGACAGCGCAGCAACGCCGTGCCAGTCAACACAAACAGTCCCGAGAACTTCGTGGAGGAGCAGGGCGGGTTGTACTAGATCTCCCGCCAGCTGGCACCAGTACGGCGCAAAACTCGTCTCTATTCCCTTTCGCTTGGCGCAAGCCTGCGCTAACCGCCGCGCCTGATATATTTGGAGAAAACCTATGCGTGCCGAAGGGCAGGCTCACATTGATCGTATCGAAGCCGCGCTGGCGCTGGTGCGCAAGTCGCTCGACTGGGAGCGCGCGCTGCGCCGCCTCGAGGAGCTGGACGCGCGCGTCCAGGATCCGGACCTGTGGAACGATCCCAAGCAGGCGCAGGCCATCACCCGCGAGCAGAAACTGCTCGAAAATGCCATTGGCACGGTCAACGAGATTTCATCCGAAATGGCGGACGCCGTGGAATTTGTCGAACTGGGCGAGATGGAAGGAGACGATGCGGTAATTTCCGAAGGCCTCGAAAGCCTGAAGTCGCTGGCTGATCGTGCTGATGCGGACAAGGTCTCCGCGCTGCTTTCGGGTGAGGCTGACGGGAACGACACCTATCTCGAAATCCATGCGGGTGCAGGTGGCACGGAAAGCCAGGATTGGGCAGAAATGCTGCTGCGGATGTACTCCCGCTGGGCCGAACGGCGCGGTTTCAAGGTGGAGACGGTGGAATATCAGGCGGGCGAGCAGGCCGGCATCAAGTCTGCCACCCTGCTGATCAAGGGCGAGAACGCCTATGGCTATGCCAAGACGGAGAGCGGCGTGCATCGCCTTGTCCGCATCAGCCCCTACGACAGTTCGGCGCGGCGCCACACGTCATTCAGCTCGGTCTGGGTCTATCCGGTGATTGACGACGATATCGAGATCGAGATCAACGAAGGCGACCTGCGGATCGACACCTATCGGGCCTCGGGCGCTGGTGGGCAGCATGTGAACACCACCGACTCCGCCGTTCGTATCACGCATATTCCTACCGGGATCGTCGTCGCCAGCCAGAATGACCGATCCCAGCACAAGAACCGCGCCACGGCGATGAACATGCTCAAGGCGCGCCTGTTCGAACGCGAAATGGCAGAGCGCGAAGCAGCGGCAGCGGGCGAATATCAGGAAAAGACCGATATTGGCTGGGGTCACCAGATCCGCTCTTACGTGTTGCAGCCCTATCAGATGGTCAAGGATTTGCGCACGGGCGTGACCTCCAGCGCACCCGACGACGTGCTTGATGGTGCAATCGATGACTATATCGCAGCAGCGCTTGCCCAGCGCGTGACGGGCGAGACCGTAGATGTCGAGGATGATGTGGAATAGGCGCATTGTCTTGCGCGGCCGCGATGGACAGCTGCCGGTGAGGGGGGAGAGGATCGCATGAGTTTTGGTTCGAAGCGCGCGTTGCTGCTGGCGGCCGTGCCGTTTGTCGCATTGGCGCAACCTGCGCAGGCCGACATCGTGATCGGCCCACGCTTTTCCTATTACTTCGATAATTCGAACCTGCGCACATCGAACCAGACAAGCTTCGATGATGTTGGCGCTAACCGTGTGTCCGAGCTGGAAGAGCTGTTCGAGCAGACCCAGGATATCTCCCCGACGATCATCGCGGAAGATCCGTCCTCGTCCGTGCTGGCAGACCAGATCGCCTTCCCGATGTATGGTGCGATGATCAACTTCGGCAATGACCGGGACCGGGTGACACTGACCGGCATGTATGGCCGCGGCAAGGGTGAGGCGCGCACCGTCACGCAGCGCCGGCTGATTGGCCTTTTTGGTGCTGGCGGGACAACCATTACCGATTTTGAAGTGAGCAATTTTGTTGCCTCGAACTCGATCGACCGGATCGATGTCGAGGGCACCTGGCAGCGTCGTCTGAACGAGAACCTCGCGTTGAATGCGGGTGTTCGTTACGAGCGGCTCGATGTGAAGGTGGTCGGGCTGGAAACGATCGACAGCACCAACCAGATCATCGCCTTTGCCTTCGATGATCCTTTCCTGCTGTTCGAAGACGGGTTGCGCGGGGATAGCACTGGCGAGCAGACCATCCAGACATTCTCGATCAGGGCAGGCGGCACCGCATTCGTGCCGCTGGACAACAATTTCAACGTGTTCCTCTCGGGCATGCTGCAAGGCAGCTACCAGCCTTCATCGCGCCTGGTGGGTTCGGCGGTGTTTCCGACGCGCGACGAACCACTGTTCTTCGATATCGACGAGCGTAACCCTTCCGAACTCAGCGTGGGGCCGGATATCGCCGTGGGTGGACAGTTGATCATATTCGACAACCTCGCTCTCGACTTGCGATATCGTGCGGTGATCTTTTTCCCGGTCACGGGCGAGTTCGAATTCACCGATGCGCGCGTGAACCATGGCGTGAATGTGGGGCTTTCGCTGCGCCTGTGACGATTCTGCGCGCCTTGTTGTCCGCATGCGTGCTGGCTCTTCTTGCGGCAAGTCCTGCTCAGGCAGCCACGAAGGTGCTGATCGTGGCATCGAGCTATGAGGCATCCGGCAATGACCAGCTCATGCTGGACAACCCGGAGGCGGATGCTTTGCTGATGCAGGCAGCACTGCGGCGCACTTCGGTGGCGGATGAGAACGTCACGATCCTGAACGATCCCGGTGTCGAAGAATGGGAATCGGGCTTCAATGCCTTTGCCGCCTCGCTGGAAGAGGATGACATCGCCTTCTTCTATTATGCCGGGCACGGTTTCCAGGTGGACGGAGTGAATTACTTCCTCACCTCTGACGGAGCCTCGCTGATTTCGCTGGATTCGCTGCTGCAAACGCTGACCCAGCGTGCGCGCGGCACGATCGTAGTGGTCGATGCCTGTCGCAATAATCCCTATTCCTACGCTGACGAGGCGAACGAGATGCGCATGGTCGAGGTGACCGGCAGCACACGCCAGCTGGTCGCGCTTTCTGTCGAAGACTTGTCCAACACCGGCAGCGGTCTGGCCCAGCTGGGCAATTTGCGCGGGCTTTCTGCCGTGGTGTTCTTCTCCACCGAGCCGGGCAATGTGGCGGAAGATGGCGATACCCCGGGGCTGGGCAGCCCCTTCGCCAAGGAATTCTCCGCGCAGATCGCCCGGCGCCAGTCGCTGGACGAAGTGTTCCGCCGCACCGCCGTAGAGGTCAACTCGGTGACAGACGGCAGGCAGTCCCCCTGGCGGCAGGGCGACCTGCCGTTCAATGTCTTTGTTGCAGGAATGCGGGCTTTGCCGATACCGTGACGATCACGATGAAGAATGTCCTGCCTTGCCTGCCTGCTGCTGTCGCCATGCTGGCGCTGACGGCTTGCGAACCTGTCGACACCGACAGGCCGGAAACCTCGCGTGACTTTCCGCGGGCATACCGCCCCGTGTCCGAAACCGGCAGCAACGCCTTTTCCACCGAACAGCAGCGTGATGACCGGCGCGAAGCCCAGACAGTCATGGACAAGGCTGAGATTGCCGAAGGCATGACCGTAGCCGATATCGGCGCTGGCGAAGGCTATTACACCGTGCGACTAGCCGCGCGGGTGGGCGAGAACGGCCGCGTGCTGGCGCAGGATATCGATGAGGCTGCATTGCGCCGCCTTGGCAATCGTGTCGAGCGCGACGGGCTCGAGAATGTATCGATCACCCTTGGCGGAGAGGACGATCCGCATCTTCCGCCCGCCAGTTTCGACCGCATTTTCATGGTCCATATGTATCATGAGGTGACCGAGCCTTACGCTTTTCTTTGGCGTCTGCGTCCGGCGCTGCGCGAGGGCGGACAGGTTATCGTGGTGGATGTCGATCGCCCGGCAGACCAGCATGGCATTGACCCGCAGCTACTCTTCTGCGAATTCGAGCGGGTCGGCTTTCGCCTGGTTGATTTCGACCTGAAACCCGAGATTGCCGGATATTACGCGCAATTCGAGGCGGTGGGCACTCGCCCGGAGCCACATGAGATAGAGCCGTGCGTGCAGCCCGGCGAAGATGAAACGGAATTGTCGTCCTGAATTTTGGACGCTCCGCTGAGGGACTGAATGGAATTCAAGGGTCTTAAGAAGATCAATTACGGCGGCAAGGAAGTCTGGCCGCTGATTGAGGGTGGCAAGGGCGTTTCGGCAACCAACCACAAGAGCTCGGGCGCATGGGCTGCTGCGGGCGGGATTGGCACGGTCAGCGCCGTCAATGCGGACAGCTATGACGCCGAAGGCAAGATCATACCGCAGGTCTACCAGTCGCTGACCCGCAAGGAACGGCACCGCGAGCTGATCCAGTACGGTATCGATGGTGCCGTGGCGCAGGTCACTCGCGCTCACGAGATTTCCGGCGGCAAGGGCGCGATCAACATCAATGTGCTGTGGGAAATGGGCGGCGCGCAGGAAATTCTCGAAGGGGTTCTGGCGCGCACCAAGGGCATGGTCACCGGCGTTACCTGCGGTGCAGGCATGCCGTACAAGCTCTCCGAGATCGCCGAGCGGCACAATGTGCATTACCTGCCCATCGTCAGCTCGGGCCGGGCGTTTCGCGCGTTGTGGAAGCGCGCCTATCACAAGGTGCCGCAGCTGCTGGGCGCGGTTGTGTATGAAGACCCGTGGCTGGCTGGTGGGCATAACGGCCTGTCCAATGCGGAAGACCCGCGCAAGCCCGAAGATCCCTATCCCCGCGTCGCCGCCTTGCGCGAAGTGATGCGCAAGGAAGGTATTTCGGATGAAGTGCCCATCGTAATGGCTGGCGGTGTGTGGTTCCTGCGCGAATGGAACAACTGGATCGACAATCCCGAGCTTGGCAGCATCGCCTTCCAGTTCGGTACGCGCCCGCTGCTGACGCATGAAAGCCCGATCCCGCAGGGTTGGAAGGACATGCTTCGTACGCTTGAACCCGGCGATGTGCTGCTGCATCGCTTCAGCCCGACCGGCTTTTATTCCTCCGCCGTTCGCAACCCCTTCCTGCGCAACCTTGAACAGCGCAGCGAGCGCCAGATTCCTTACAGCAAGGTTGAGGCCGGTGAGCATACCGTGCAGCTCGACGTGGGCGTGAAGGGCAAGAACTTCTGGGTCACCCCGAAGGACCGTGAGCGCGCCCGTGGCTGGGTGGCTGAAGGCTTCACCGATGCGCTGAAGACACCGGATGACACTGTGGTCTTCGTGACGCCTGAGGAGCGCGCCGAGATCCGCCAGGACCAGGCCGATTGCATGGGCTGCCTGTCGCATTGCGGCTTTTCTTCGTGGAAGGACCACGATGATTACACCACCGGCCGCCTCGCCGATCCGCGCAGCTTCTGCATCCAGAAGACCCTGCAGGACATCGCTCATGGCGGGGACGTGGACAAGAACCTCGCCTTCGCCGGCCATGCGGCTTATAACTTCAAGACGGATCCCTTCTATTCCAACAACTTTACCCCCACGGTGAAGGAGCTGGTGGACCGGATCCTGACGGGCGACTGATTTGCCGAGCGACGCTTCAGCATTGCCAACGCCGCGCGAAGCGCTGCTGGCAACGCTTGAGTGCGTTTTGGCTGAACTTCCCGATGCGGGTTTGCGGATCGTGAAATCCGGTCCGCTATTGAGGACCAGTGACAAGGATTTTCCGGGGGAACTCTGTTTTTACGGCAACCGTTGGAACCGGGCCGGGCACCTTGCCGAATTCCATGACTGCAGCAATTCATGCTCAGGGCCTGAAAGCTTGGCGCAAGGCGCAGCTATTGCCCGTTGGGCATTCGGGGGAGGATGAGTCAGCTCTAATTGCGGCCAAAGCATTTCCCGACCCCCGCAAGCCCTCTGAATATTATAGCTGGGATGTGAACGGGCCTGATATCAGGAAGGACACAGTAGATGGCCTTGTCTCAACGATCAGGAATGAATGCCTTCCTTGGCTGAAAGCATGCAGGGATCCCCGAAACTTCCCGGAACTCGAACTGGCATGGATATTTGCGGGGGACTTCGTCGAACTGGCGTTGATGCAAGGCGATCGCGACACCGCCAATTGGCTTGCCGAATACGCGGTTAAGGCAATGCAGGATGAGGCAATACAATCATCACAGAAGACCGGAAAGCCGATGCCGGATCTCACATTTGCGGACGAGTCCCTCGAAGATCTTGTCCGCTTCCATGATGTCTGCCGTAACCTCAAGGGCCGGATCGAGATGTACGGCCTCGATGTAAAGTGGCCAAAATGATCAGTTCATTGTCCGACTAGAGTGTTTCAAAGCCTGATGGGTGGAGAATGCAAACCGTTGCTTGCGCCGTGAGGCACAACCTCAGCGAGGGATAATCTGCCAAAAAGCAAACGGGCGGCAAGGTCGCCCCTGCCGCCCGCTCGATCAGACTATTGCCAGTCGGCTCAGTCGAATTCCCAGCCGCGCTCGCCGTGGCTGGAGATGTCGAGGCCTTGTACCTCGTCATCCTCGCTGGTGCGCATGGGCACGAAGAGGTTAAGGCCCAGCGCGATCAACGCGGTGGCGATGGCGGAGAATGCTGCCACGGCAACCACGCCCAGCGCCTGCACGCCAACCATCGAACCCATGGCCATGCCTTCTGCATAGCCTGCGCCGCCAAGGCTTTCGGACATGAAGATGCCGAGCAGCAGCGTGCCGAGCATGCCGCCGACGCCGTGGACGGCGAACACGTCAAGCGAATCGTCGATGTGCATCTTCATCTTCACCAGCTGGATGGCGTAGTAGCAGACCACCGAGGCCGCTATTCCGATCAGGATCGATGCCCCCGGCGATACGAAGCCTGCGGCAGGGGTGATCGTGGCGAGGCCGGCAATCGCGCCGGTGGCAAAGCCCACGGTGGTCGGCTTGCCGAAGCTGATCCGCTCGATCAGGATCCACACCAGCGCCGCCACGGAAGCCGCGACATGGGTGTTGAGAATAGCGTTGGAAGCGTCAGCCGATGCGGACAGGGCCGAGCCGCCGTTGAAGCCGAACCAGCCCACCCACAGCAGGACGGAGCCGAGCATGGTAATGCCCGGTGCATGCGGCAGCAGGGCGCTGGAGGGGAAGCCCTTGCGCTTGCCCAGCAGCATGGCAATCACCAGCGCGGAAACGCCAGCGGTGGTGTGCACCACGATGCCGCCGGCGAAGTCGAGCACGCCCAGTCCCGAAAGCCAGCCGCCGCCCCAGACCCAGTGAGCGACCGGTGCATAGACCACAAGGCCCCAGATCGCGCAGAACAGCACCACCCAGCTGAAGCGCGCACGCTCCACCCATGCACCTACCATCAGTGCAGGCGTGATGGCGGCAAAAGTCATCTGGAACAGGGCAAAGGTGCTTTCAGGTATTTCGAGGCCGTCGAACACAGGAGCAAGATCGTAGAGCATCCAGTGCTGCCCGCCGCCGAGGAAACCGCTCATCGAGCTGTCGCCGAAGGCCAGCGTGTAACCGACCACGATCCACAGAACCGAAGCAACCGCTGCGATCGCGCCCACCTGCAGGAACACCGAGAGGAAGTTCTTGGCGCGGACAAGTCCGCCGTAGAACAGGCCAAGGCCGGGCAGCGTCATCAGCAGTACCAGTGCGGCCGATACGAGGATCCAGGCGGTGCTGCCGGAATTCTCAACCACCTCTACCGTGTCCTGCGCATAGGCCGCGGCAGGCATGGCGGCCAGTGCCGCGAAGGCTACGATTTTTCGAAACATTGTTACCCCCTATAGTCCCGCTCTGACGACGGGATTACTCCTGTGCCCATCGTTATGACAAAATCTTTCGCAGGGGCAAGAGCATGCTGTTTGTTCAATGTGGATGCTTGAAGCGAATCCGCCGAGGGCGCTACAAGCACATGATGCCCAGAATATCGATGCTCATCTTGCCAGTTCTTGCACTTTTTGCGGGCTTGCCGGTTGCGGTTGCAGCGCAGGAGCGTGAGGTGCCATACTGGGCCAGCCTCGATGATGACGAGGTCTATATGCGAGTAGGGCCCAGCGATCGCTACCGGATTGCGTGGGTCTACAAGCGCGAAGGACTGCCGGTGAAGGTTGTGCGACTGCAGCAGGGCTGGCGCCTGATCGAAGAACCGGATGGCACCCAAGGCTGGGTCTGGAACCAGCTGCTGTCATTGCGGCGAACCGCAATTGTGACAGGTGATGACGAAGTCTCGCTGCTGGCCTTGCCGGAAGGCGGTGCGCAACTCCTCTGGCATGTCGAACCCGGCGTTACCGGTGATCTTGGTGATTGCCAGGATGGCTGGTGTCAATTCGATGTGGAGGGCCGTGCTGGCTGGATCACCCAGGACCGCTTGTGGGGTGCCGGAGCACCCTGACGGGCGCTTGTTGTGATATCCTGCTGGCAAGCAGCAATTCGAAAGGCCCGGAACAGGAAAGGGGCGACATGGTAGCCGCCCCCTTCATTTCACTTGATTGTCACGTGGTGCGTTACAGCTTGGGAACGGTCATTTCGCTGCCATCAGGCCCGCGCATGTGCAGAGAGCCATCATCATTGACTTCCAGCAGCGTCATGCACGTCTGTTCGGCGGTTTCGCCTTCCATCACCGCAGGATTGAAACAGATCTCGTCATCGGTGTGCGACCACGTTCCCGTTTCGGTCACTTCACCAGCGACACTGTCTTCATAGGTGCCATCGGCGTTGATCGTGGAAGTCCACGGCTCGTCATCTTCAGTCGTGCCGCCGTAAGTGCCGACCAGCGGGCTGTCGACGAAGGCGGTTTCAACTTCGGTGCCGGCCGTCGCGTCAACCGGTTCAACATCAGCTTCGGCACTGCCGCAGGCGACGAGTGCGCAAGCGCTCGCCATGGCAATGATATTTCTCATGATTTGCGTCCCCCAAGAGATTGGTAAACGGTAAGTATCACGAGAAAGCAAATGTGCAAGGCGGCAATTGCACCGTTTCGGATTTGAATAAAACTGTTGCGTAACGATGTCAGTCAGCCGTCAATTCACCATCGAAACGGTGAATTGACGGCGCTGGTAAGACCAGTGTCTCAGGCTTCTCCGGCAGTCGCCAGATCACCTTCGATGGGGCGCACGGTTGCCACGTCGCCATCATCCGCAGTCGTCTGCATGCTTCCGTCTTCCTGCACGGGGCCATCGACGAAGCAATTGTGCCCTTCGACACCTTCGACGACGAAGCAGGTCTTGCCGTCCTGCATGAAGATGGTCCCGCCGGTGGCTTCGCCGTCAGCGGCGATGCGCGAGAAGGTCATGCCCGGGTGGATTGTGATATTGTCGATGTCGCCATTGGCGTGTTCGACTTCATAAGTGCCCGGAGCAACTGCCTCGAAGCCGGGTTCCTCGCCCGCAAATTCGATTTCTCCTTCAGCGGCCATTTCGTCACCGGCATCGGCAGCTTCTTCCTGCGCGCAAGCAGAGAGTGCCAGGACGGCTGCCACGGCAATAATCTTCTTCATGGTGTTTTCCTCCTCCTCACCAAACGCCGCTTTGTGTCAGATGTTCCGGCGCTTGACCATGGGTTATCAGGCCAGTTCAACAGCCACGGCAGTTGCCTCGCCGCCGCCGATGCACAGGCTTGCGATACCCTTCTTGAGGCCGCGTGCCTTGAGTGCAGCAACCAGCGTGACAATGATACGCGAGCCGCTGGCGCCAATCGGGTGGCCCAGCGCAGTACCGCCGCCATTCACATTGATCTTGTCATGCGCAATGCCGATGTCCTGCATGGCGAACATTGTGACGCAGGCGAAGGCTTCGTTCACTTCCCACAGGTCAACATCGTCCACGCTCCAGCCGGTCTTTTGGAGCAGCTTCTCGATTGCGCCGACGGGGGCCGTGGTGAAGGCTTCGGGTTCATGGGCATGCGCGGTCATACCGACCAGCGTGGCCACAGGCGTCAGGCCCTTGTCAGCGGCAACGCTGGCGCGCGTCAGCACAAGGGCAGAGGCGCCATCAGAAATGGACGAGGAGGTTGCTGCCGTGATCGTGCCATCCTTGGCAAAGGCGGGGCGAAGCGTCGGGATCTTGTCAGGGCGGCCCTTGGAGGGGGATTCGTCCGTATCGACAACCACATCGCCCTTGCGGGTGGAGATGGTAACCGGGACAATTTCGTCTGCAAAGGCACCGCTCGACACGGCCGCGTTGGCACGGGCGAGGGAGGTGATCGAGTACTCGTCCATCTGCTCGCGGGTCAGCTCGTACTTGTTGGCCATTTCCTGGGCGTAGGAGCCCATGGCGGTGCCAGCCTTGTAAGCATCTTCCAGACCATCGAGGAACATGTGGTCATAGGCAGTGTCGTGGCCAAGTCGCGCGCCGCCGCGATGCTTCTTCAGCAGGTAAGGCGCGTTGGTCATGCTTTCCATGCCGCCGGCAACGACGATGTCTGCGCCGCCAGAGGCGAGGGCTTCTGCCCCCATGATGATCGTCTGCATGCCGCTGCCGCAAACCTTGTTGACGGTGGTGGCTTCGGCGCTCTTGGGCAGGCCTGCCTTCAGTGCAGCCTGGCGGGCAGGGGCCTGGCCGAGGCCGGCCGGGAGCACGCAGCCCATGTAAACCCGGTCGATATCCTCGCCAGCCGTGCCTGCGCGCTCGACGGCGCCCTTTACGGCGGTCGCGCCTAGGTCAGTCGCTGCCGCATCGGACAAGGCGCCCTGCATCGCGCCCATCGGGGTGCGGGCATAGGACAGGATGACGACGGGATCGGATTCGTTGAAAGTGGCCATGGGATATTTGCCTTTTGGCTATTGGAAAGGGATGATGTTCTCGGTGACACACCTAGGGGGCAATTACTACATGCGCAAGATTGTGCAGTGCAGCATCATGGCGTTGGCGGCCCTTCTGGGAGCATGCGCGCATGACATGCCCGCTCATGCTCAATCTGGCGACTGGCGTGCTGTCGATGCCGCAACGGGCCAGCTCGATGGGCTGGAAGAACTTGAGCAGCTTGCACTCGATTTTCCCGATAGCGGATCTGTCAAACTGCGGCTGCTGAATGCTGCACTGGAAGCGGAAGCGACGGATGTCGCGCTTGCACAGGCAATGGCGCTGGCGCGCAGGGGGTATCGTTTCAGCGAAGGCGCACAGGCGCAACTATTGCAGCTGTTCGCGGGTGAGGGCGCAGAGGAACTGGAAACGGCGTTTGTTTCTGTGCGCGGGGCAATCGAGGGCAGCAAGGAGTATGCGACCGTACCGGCTGAAGCGCAGCTGGTTGAGGGGCTTGTCTTCAATCCCGGCGGTGGAGACCTGGCCGTGACTGCAGTCGTTTCCCGAGAAGTCTGGAATTTGCGAGACGGAGAATGGCAGTCCCATTCCTATGCGCATCTCGGAAACCTCAGCGGTATTGCATTTGATGCGAACCGTGGCGGTTGGCTGGCATCCGGTGATCTCGGCATGTTGACCGAAGGAAGCGAAGCCGCTTCAGGATTGGTTCTGGTAAGCCCCGGTAACCGAGAGGGCGAACAATTCGCGGTTCCTGCCGGGGTCAACCTCTCCGACATAACGCTTGGAACCGATGGCACTGTCTATGCCAGCGATCCACTTGGCGGAGGTGTTTACCGGCTTCGTCAGGAATCCGATGAAATCGAGCCGTTTGTCTTGCCCGGCACGTTCCGGTCACCTCAAGGCCTTGCGACAAGCGCGGATGGCCTATGGCTCTATGTCAGCGACTATCGGTATGGGCTTGCTGCCATCGATCTGGAAACCGGAGCAGCGCATCGGCTGACGACAGACCTTCCGATTCTGCTCGACGGGATCGACGCCCTCTTGCGCCATGGCAACGAACTGATTGCTGTGCAGAACGGCGCCAGTCCCAAGCAGA
>JAUIJI010000120.1 GCA_030431435.1 Alphaproteobacteria bacterium
AGCTGGGCAGAACGGTCGCGCGACTTCAACGAAGTCGGCAAGTTTGGCCCCGGTTCCTGCACCAATATCGGTGGCGGGTCCGAACTGGGCTGCTCGATCGAGGAGATCGAGGACGCCGTGGCAGAACGCGAAGTCGCCCCCGAACGCCGCTTCAGCCTGCAGATCGAGGAAGCGCGCCGCGAACGCCTTGAAGGCATCGACAGCGAGGCTGCCGCCACGCAGGCGCGCGTGGAGGAACTCGAACGCGCCTATCTGGAACGTCTGGAAGCCGAACGCGACGCCCCGCTTCCGGGTGAAGAAGAAAATCCCGACCTGCCGTCAATCGAAGCGACCGATCCCGACGTTCTTGCCGAGTGATCCTCCACCGGCGCGCTAGGCTATAGTTAACCAGAGGTCAGCTATGGGCTGCGGCATGCCCGGCACCAAACGCATCCTGACGATTTTCGGCACACGGCCCGAAGCGATCAAGCTCTTCCCGCTCGTTCACGCACTGGAAGCTGATGAGCGGTTCGACAGCCGCGTGTGCGTTTCCGGCCAGCATCGCGGAATGCTCGACCAGGTGCTCGAGATTTCCGGCGTGAAGCCGCACCACGATCTCGACCTGATGCAGCCGGACCAGACGCTGGACGCGCTCACCGCGCGCCTGCTCACGGGGCTAGGCAGCGTGATGGACGAGGAACAGCCGGACTGGGTGGTGGTCCAGGGCGATACCGCCACCGCCATGGCGGGCGCGCTCGCGGCTTACTATCGCAAGGTACCTGTCTGCCATGTCGAGGCGGGGCTGCGCTCGGGCAATATCTATCACCCCTGGCCCGAAGAGGTGAACCGCAAGATCATCGGCGATATCGCAGCGCTGCATTGCGCGCCCACCGAAACTTCGCGGGGTGCGCTGCTGAAGGAGAACACCGATCCCGGCACGGTGCATGTCACCGGAAATACGGTGATCGACGCGCTGCAATGGGTGACGGCGAAGATCGGGCAGGAGCCGCAGCTGGCCTCCGGCCTGTCAGACCTCGAAACGCGTTTCGCTGGCAAGCGCATCATCGGCGTGACCACCCACCGGCGCGAGAATTTCGGTGAAGGCATGCAGGCGATAGCCGATGCCATCCGCCGCCTCGCCGCGCGGCCCGAAGTGGCGGTGATCTTCCCCATGCATTTAAACCCCAATGTCCGCGCCGTGATGGACGAGGCCTTGGGCGATGTGGAGGACGTGGCGATGATCGAACCGCTCGATTACCCGCACTTCGCCCGCCTGCTCGACATTGCAGACCTGATGCTGACCGACAGCGGCGGCGTGCAGGAAGAAGCGCCTGCGCTCGGCAAGCCCGTGCTCGTCATGCGCGAGACCACCGAACGTCCCGAAGGGGTGGAAGCAGGCACCGCCAAACTGGTGGGCACCGATGCCGATGTGATCGTTTCCGAAGCCAACAGGCTACTCGATGACCACGACGCCTATCTGGCGATGGCCCGCGCGCATAACCCCTTCGGCGATGGCAAGAGCGCGCAGCGGATTTGCGATTTGCTGTGCGAGCATAGTTGAGGCCGGGACGCCAACCAGCTCAACCGTCACCCCGGGAAGCGAAGCTGTGCTTGCAAACTGCTCGGATGATTTCTTGGGGAAGCGGATTATGACGGCATGGCCGCTAGCGGAAAATATTGCGCTAAAATTCCCGGTTCTTTATGATCGAGAGCCCTACAATAACAGCATTCCGAAGAAGGTCGTATGATGGACCTGCGCCAGCTGTTTCTCAATAAACTGCAAGAACTTCGAAGGCTAATGACACAGCCATCGGAGTTTCACATGCTCCAAGCCTCCGCGATTGTGCGCCAGCTACTCATCGATGAGCGGCCGCTGTTGCCGCTGATGAAACGCATCACCAACCAACCAATCATATTCCAGACAAAAGCAGCCGGAATGGTGGAATGGTCAAAGTCGATCACGGGAAGTTACCCTCAGATTTTCACCGTAGGGCATTCGATTGGCCCAAGCAGAACCGAAAATCAGACAAAGAAGCTCAAGCTGAAGGAATTCTTGGCATTGAAGGTGCTGATCCTTTGGGACGATATCTACACAGTCCATGACGTTCTTACCTACTGTGCCAATGCGGCTGGAGGAGTTCACCACACGCCAAAGAGCGACCGGCTGAAAACGATGCTGGCGAAACCGGAAGTTGGGTTCAATGGAGTGCCGGCAATTCCTCAATTGATGGAAGGCATCTCCGATGCCGTCGATTGGGTCTGTCGGCCACACGAACTATTTCTGCTGAATCGCCTAGGCCGCGAGGCACTGCTCGGCGGTGCGCCCCGCATTGCCATTAACTACTTTGAGAGGACAGTTTGCGCAGCTGAAGGCATCAAGGATCACCGACCAGACCTTTGGGCGCTTTTTCAATCCAACCTTGCTGAAGCGCGAGAGGCGGCCTCTAACCTTCCCGAAGAAGACTAACGCGGCCTGTCTGCTCAAGTGCCAGAGAGGCGCGGATATGGGCAACTGGATCGCAAGAAGACATTCGATGTCTTGCCCCCATCGTTACCCGATTATAAACCAATTCCTGCCAATGCCTTGCGCTGAGAAACACGCGAAAGGCATTTCATGCGCGGCGACACGCTTCCTACCGTTTCTGTTATCGGCCTCGGCTATATCGGCCTGCCCACGGCGGCGATCATCGCGCGCAGCGGCATGCGGGTGCATGGCGTGGATGTGACGCAGAGCGTGGTCGACACGATCAATCGCGGTGAAATCCATATCGAGGAGGTCGATCTGGACGGGCTGGTGCAGGGCGTTGTCCAGCGCGGGCTGCTGACCGCATCAACAGAAGTGACTGCGGCGGATGTCTTCGTGATCGCGGTGCCCACGCCCTTTGCCAAGGACGGCAAGCACACGCCCGATATCTCCTACGTGCTCGAAGCCGCGCGCAATGTGGCGAAGGTGCTCAAGGCAGGCGACGTGATCATCCTTGAATCGACCTCGCCCGTCGGCACCACCGCGCAGATGCGTGACATGATCGCGGCCGAGCGGCCTGACCTTGCCATGCCCGGCCTTACCGATGGCACGCCCGATGTCTCCATCGCCTATTGCCCGGAGCGTGTGCTGCCCGGGAGAATCCTCGAAGAGCTGACCAATAATGACCGCTCGATCGGCGGCATCACTCCGCGCTGTGCGCGAAAGGCGCTGGCCTTCTACAAGCGCTTCGTGCGGGGAACCTGCGTCACCACCGATGCGGCCTCTGCGGAAATGACCAAGCTGGTCGAAAACGCCTATCGCGACGTGAACATCGCCTTTGCCAACGAACTTTCGATGGTGGCGGACAGCATGGGGCTGGACGTGTGGGAGGTGATCCGCCTCGCCAACCGCCATCCGCGCGTGAACATCCTCACCCCCGGCCCCGGCGTGGGCGGGCATTGCATCGCGGTGGACCCGTGGTTCATCGTCTCCGCCTCGCCCGAGCATACGCCGCTGATCCGCACTGCGCGCGGTGTGAACGATGGCAAGATCCACCATGTGATCGCGCAGGCCTCGGCGCTGGTGGAAGCCAATCCGAACGCAAAGGTCGCCTGCCTCGGCCTCGCCTTCAAGGCCAATATCGACGACTTCCGCGAAAGCCCGGCGCGCCTTGTCGCCGCCACGCTGGCGCGGCGTTATGGGACGCGCATCCACGTGGTCGAACCCTATGCGGCCGAGCTTCCGCGCGAATTCGAAGGCACCGGAGCGGTTCGCACCGATATCGATACTGCGCTTGAGGAATGCGAGGTCATGATCGTGCTGGTCGACCACGACATCTTCAAATCGGTGCCGCTGGCCGAACGCGCAGACAAGCAGGTCTATGACACCCGAGGCATCTGGCCGGACCAGCCGCGTGCCGTGGTCGAACCTGCCCTGGAAGATCAGCGCAAGGCCGGCTGATCACTCGCCCGGAAAGCGCGCGAATTCGGGCATTTCGCCCAGCTTTTCCATCCACTTGCGGCGTTCTGCCACCTGGATCTGTACGCTGGGTTCCACAGCGTCGGGATCATCGAGCGTTACCGAAGGGATATCGACCAGCCCGGGCAGCGTGCTCTCGTTCACGAAGGCAAGCGGCGTGCCGCAAGTGCCGCAGAAGCTGCGGATCGATCCGCCTTCGCCTTCGTAGGTGACAGGCTCGCCCTTGTTGAAACGGAAGCCCGGAGACTTGAACGCGATCCAGCCGACAACCGGCGCGCCATGCGCCATCTGGCAATCGCGGCAATGGCACAGCGCATGATGCGCGATCTCGCTCGCCACCTCGTATCGAACCGCGCCGCAGCGGCACCCACCTGTATGCATATTCCGTCCCTCCTCACTCGAGTCGGGTGAGAACATATCACGAACAAAGCGATCGGCAAGCGCTCACTTGTCGAGCGCGATATCGGGTGCATCTTCCTGCTTCATGCCGACCACGTGATAGCCGGCATCGACATGGTGCACCTCGCCCGTCACGCCGCTCGACAGGTCAGACAGGAAATAGAGGCCCGATCCGCCCACGTCCTCGATGGTGACGGTGCGCCGCAGCGGCGAGTTCAGCTCGTTCCATTTGAGGATATAGCGGAAATCGCCGATCCCGCTGGCCGCCAGCGTCTTGATCGGGCCAGCCGAAATCGCGTTCACGCGGATATTGTCCGGACCAAGGTCATTGGCGAGATATTGCACGCTGGTTTCCAGCGCAGCCTTGGCCACGCCCATCACATTGTAATGCGGGATGACCTTTTCCGCGCCGTAATAAGTGAGCGTGATGATCGATCCGCCGTCAGTCATCAGCGGGGCAGCGCGCTTGGCGGCCGCGACCAGCGAATAGGCGGAGATGTTCATCGTCATCAGGAAGTTGTCGAGGCTGGTATCGACATATTTGCCGCGCAATTCGTTCTTGTCCGAAAAGCCGATGGCGTGGACGAGGAAATCGAGCTTGCCCCAGCGCTTCTCGATCTCGGCAAAGGCGGCGTCCATCGCATCCATGTCCGCCACGTCGCACTGGATCAGGAAATCGCTGCCGACGCGCTCCGCCAGCGGGCCGACGCGTTTGGCCAGAGCTTCGCCGGGATAGGAGAAGGCCATTTCCGCGCCATGCTCATGGAGCTTCTGCGCGATGCCCCAGGCCAGCGACTTGTCGTTGGCAAGGCCCATGATCAGGCCCTTCTTGCCCTCCATCAGCCCCTTGCTTCCCGTAGTCATGACGATTCCTCCAGCGATTCCCTACCATTACCCGTTTCGACCTCCTCGCCCCCTTCCTCCATGGGCGGTTCGGCCAGCGCGGCGTTCAGTTCCGCGCCTGCGACTATCCCTAAGCCTACCAGCCAGAAAAAGAAAAGCGTGATGATGATCCCGGCAAGCGATCCATAGGTCAGGTCAGCCGCTGCGATCGAGCGCAGGACGATCGGCAGGACCGTGATCACCGAGAGCCACCACAGCGTGACGAGGGCCGCGCCGGGCCATTTGGGATAGATGCGGCGGCGGTATTCCGATGGCGCGAGGGTGAAGAACAGCAGGTAGATCGAGCCGAACACGCCTGCGCCCGTGATGATGCGCGACCACGCCAGCTCGCCCAAGGCGTGGGTCAGCTCCGGGAAATAGGCGGAGATGATCTGCTGCGCTGTGCCGATGGCGACCTGCACAAAGAAGGACAGCAGCAGCACAAGTATCGCCACGATGATGATTCCGGTGGACAGCAACCGGTATTGCCAGAAGGCGTGCGTTGCCCGGGTGCCATAGGCGCGGCGCAGGATATCGCGGATCGTTTCAACAAGGCTGCCCACGCTCCACAGGCCGACAAGTCCGCCCAGCCACAGGAACCAGCCGGATCGCGCCTCCACCACGTTGCGCGCTACAGGTTCGATCACGCTGCTGACCGTTGGCGGCAAAGCGGAAAGCACGGCGCTGACCGCAGCGGCACGATCCGATTCCTCGCCCACAAGCGAAAACACCGCCGCGCCGGTGATAAAGAAGGGAAAGATGGCGAGCATCGACATATAGGCGAGGTTGCCGGCATGGATCAGCCCGTCCCGGTAACAGCCCACCACCACGCGCTTGAGCACCTGCCAAAGATACTCGCGACTCAAATGGTTGCGCCAATGGCCATCGGCTCGCTTTCGCCGCGCTTCGGGCGAAAGGTCTTGCCGCGGTGGGCCGGGCTGGGGAGCCTCGTGCGAGCCTTCGGTTGCCATTTCAGCCGGTTCTAACACTACAGTCGCGCCTGTCGAGCGGCGCGAGAGGCGGCGTTGGGACTACAGCCCGAATTCGCTGCGCACGTCAGTCTCGTCCTTCCAGCCGTCGAGGCGGGAGGTAAGGTCGGACAGATCCTCGGGCAGCTGGATCTCGATCGCCACCAGCTGGTCGCCGCGGCCGCCGCCCTTCTTCGAAAAGCCCTTGCCCTTGAGGCGCAGCACCTTGCCCGAACCCGAACCGGCGGCAACAGTCAGCATCACCGGCCCATCCACGGTGGGCACTTTCACCTTCGCACCGTTCACTGCCTCGTCCAGCGTGATCGGCAGTTCGAGCCGCACGTCATTTCCGTCGCGCTTGAAAAAGGGGTGCTTCTCGATGTGGATCGTCACCAGCGCATCGCCCGCACCGCCGGGGCCGGGTTCGCCCTTGCCCTTGAGGCGCATCTGCGTGCCGTCCTCGACACCGGCGGGAAGTTTCAGGTCAATCGTCTTGCCATCGCCCAGCGTAATCCGCTGCGGGCTCAGCGTCGCGGCATCGACGAAGGGAACCTTCAGGCGGTAACTGGTGTTCGCGCCCCGTTGCGGCGGGGGAGGGGGCCTGCGCCCGAAGCCCTGCGCGCCGCCCATGCCGGCTGCACCGCGCTGCCCGCCGCCACGACCGAAGAGCCCTTCGAACAGGTCGCCAAGGTCCATTTCCTCTGCGCCGAAGCCTTCGAAATCGCGGGCGGAATATTGCCGCCCGCCACCGGGGCCGCCTGCGCCGCGAAAGCCGCCACCGCCGCCCATGCCGAAAGGCATGCGAGGATTGCCATCGGCATCGATCTCGCCACGGTCGAACTGCCCGCGCTTGTCCTTGTCGGACAGCAGGTCATAGGCCTTGGTGACGTCAGAGAACTTCTCTGACGCCTTGGGATTGTCCTTGTTGCGGTCCGGATGCAGTTCCTTGGCGAGCTTGCGATAGGCAGACTTGATCTCCGCCTCGCTCGCGCCTTTGGCCACACCCAGCGTGCTGTAAGGGTCATTCATGGTGTGTTAGGTAGGTAAGGCAATGGCTGCTGGCAAGCGTTCGCGTTGGGCTTCGGGCTATCTTTCCTACGCAGGATGGGCAGCGTAGGGCGCGCCACATGAACCGGAACGCCGACAATCTGCGCAATTTGCCCTGTGTCATGGCAGCCAACGTTGCGCTGGTCGATTATTCGCTTCAGGACTGTGTTCCATGTGTTCCAAATGTTAACGGGCAGACGGGGATTGTCGCGCGATGAAAGATGCTGAAAACGCCATTCCGGACAGTGATCCTTTCCTGCTGTTCGATGCATGGTTTGCAGAAGCGCAAGCCAGCGAGCCGAACGATTCCAACGCCATGGCACTTGCTACCGCCACCAAAGACGGCGCGCCATCGGTGCGCATGGTGCTGCTGAAGGGTCACGACGAGCGTGGCTTCGTGTTCTACACCAACACCGAAAGCCGCAAGGGCGGCGAGATCCTCGCCAATCCGCAAGCCGCGCTGCTGTTTCACTGGAAAAGCCTGCGCCGCCAGATCCGCATAGAGGGGCCTTTGGCGGAAGTGACGCCGGAAGAGGCCGATGCCTATTTCCATTCGCGCCCGCGCAAGAGCCAGATCGGTTCTGCCGCCAGCGACCAGTCGCGCCCGCTGGACAATCGCGAGACCTATCTGACCCGCGTCGGCACGCTGGCCGGGCAATATGAAGGCCACACCATCCCGCGTCCGCCGCACTGGACGGGCTTCCGGCTCGATCCGGCGCGGATGGAGTTCTGGACGGACCGGCCCAACCGCCTGCACGAACGCCGCCAGTTCGATCGCACTGCGGATGGCTGGAGCAGCAGCCTGCTTTACCCATGATGACGCCGCAGGAAGCCGAACGCGCGAAGCTGACGCGCAGCGCCGCCATCGCGTCGATCTCGGTAGCTGTGCTGCTCGCCGGCATGAAGATCTGGGCGGTGTGGCAAACCGATTCCACCGCCCGGCTCGGCAGTCTCGCGGATACATCGCTGGACCTCGTCGCCAGCATTGCCACGCTGGTGGGCGTATCCGTCGCCGCGCAACCGGCGGATGAGAATCACCGCTTTGGCCACG
>JAUIJI010000121.1 GCA_030431435.1 Alphaproteobacteria bacterium
CGATCCAGTCGAGATCGCGGATCATGGTCTTCTCTTCCTCGGTCAGCGCGTATTCGTCCGCCAGCGCCTCGAAGTCGGTCTTGAAACGGGTGCGGAACTCGGGCTTCACGATCGAGTGGAGGAAATTGTTGATCCGCCACGCCTTCGCGCTGCGGGTGATGGTGAAGGGATAGGTGCCCTCCAGCCCCAGCGCAGGCGCGACATCGGCATAGATGCGGGCAGCATAGTCTTCCTTGCTCTCGGGCGAAGGATCTTCCTCCGCATCCTCGAACACCATGCTGGCGATGCTGGTCATCGAAGGCAGGAAGAAGCTGCGGTGCAGTTCGTTCACTTTCGGAGGGAGCGCGCCGCGCATCAGCATCCACATCACGATTTCGGCGCCTTCCATGCCGCCGAGCTTCACCAGCTCGCCCACGGGAATGTCGATCAGGCTTTCGGGATCATTGGCGAGGCGGTCCATGAACTCGTGGTCCCATTCCACATTGTTGAAGCCGCAGCGTTCGCCATGGACCTGGTGCGACAGGCCGCCCGTACCCGCAATCGCCACCTTGATGTCTGCCGGATAATTCTGGATCGCGCGGCGCAAGCTGCGGCCGAAGTTCCAGAAGCGCCTTGCCTTGGGGATCGGCAGTTCGAGCACGCCGCACTGAAGCGGCACGATCCTGCACGGCCAGCCGTCCTCGTCCGAATGTGGCAAGAGGACGGAGAGCGGCGAGAAAGCACCGTGATCCAGCCCCATGCCCTGCCAGTAGGACAGGTCGAAATCGTCAGCCACCATGCCGAAGGCGAGATGTTCGGCAAGCTGCGGATCGCCCTTGATCGGCGGGATCCTGCGCGGGCCGCCGCCTTCGTCAGCCGCAGCATATTCCTCGCCAATGCCGATGGCGAAATGCGAATAATGCTGCATCCAGAAGCTCGTCATGTGATCGTTGTAGACATAGATGATCACGTCGGGCTTCGTGTCCGCCAGCCATTTCTTGACCGGTTCGAACCCGTCGAAGATCGGCTTCCACACAGGATCGTCCTGCTTGCCTGCATCCTGCGCAAAGGCGATGGTGGGCGTGTGCGATACGGCGAAGCCGCCAACGATTTCAGCCATGAATACTCTCCCTCAACTCAAGCGCCAGAGATTGCCTTCCGGGCGCGATTCGCATGTCTTGAGGGAGGGGTTATTGTAAGCAGCACATACGATCTTTGCGGTGGGTCAAACGCCTCCAAACCTGCGGCAGCAAGCCCGATGCGCGGCAGTCTGCCGACCCGCCGGGGTGGCCAAGCCGGAGCGCAGCCGTTAGACCCAGCGCGCAACCGAGGGGACTGACTTACCTTTCAGAACCGAAAATCCAGCAACCAGGCGGGCAGTAATGCAGCCGTCAACAGGGAGTATCATGGCCTTTGCACCAGAGACCGAGCAAGATTACGGATCAGACCCCACCGAGGTAAGGGATACCGACAAGTACAAATCCGAATACATCCGCGGATTTGTCGAAAAATGGGATGAGCTGATCGACTGGGACCAGCGGGCAGAGAGTGAAGGCCGCTTCTTCATCGATGTCCTGAAAGCGCGCGGCAAGCATTCCGTGCTCGATGTCGCGGCCGGTACCGGTTTCCATTCGGTGCAATTGCTGAAGGCCGGTTTCGACGTCTTTTCCGCAGATGGGTCAGCCGAGATGCTGGCCAAGGCCTTCGAAAACGGCATGGAACGCGGCGTGGTGCTGAAAACCGTCCATGCCGACTGGCGCTGGCTCAACAAGGATGTGCACGGCAAGTTCGATGCCATCATCTGCCTGGGCAACAGCTTCACCCACCTGCACGACGAGGCCGACCGCCGCCGCGCGCTGGCGGAATTCTATGCCGCGCTGAAGCACGACGGGATCCTCATCCTCGACCAGCGCAATTACGATGCGATCCTCGACGATGGCTTCTCCAGCAAGCACAAATACTATTACTGCGGGGACCAGGTCACCGCCGAGCCGGTGCATGTCGACGAAGGGCTGGCGCGCTTCGAATACACCTTCCCCGATGGCTCGAAATACAACCTCAACATGTATCCCCTGCGCAAGAAATATGTCCGCAACCTGATCAAGGAAGCCGGCTTCCAGAAGATTCATTCCTACGGTGATTTCCAGGAGGAAGGCGAGGAGAAGGACCCCGACTTCTTCGTGCATGTCGCGGAAAAGGCTTACGAAGATGAGTGATGGTGCCAGCGAGACGCGCGACGGCGTGACCATCGCCCGCGACTATTACGACAGCGACGAGGCGGAGGCCTTCTACAGCCAGGTCTGGGGCGGCGAGGACATCCATATCGGCCTGTATGACGAGACCCGCGACATCCGCACCGCCAGCAGGCGGACGGTCGATGCCATGATCGCCAAGCTGGGTAATCTTGAAGGCAAGCGGGTGATCGATCTTGGCGCAGGCTATGGCGGCGCGGCGCGCGTGCTGGCGAAGGAACACGGCGCGCATGTCACCTGCCTCAACCTCTCGCTAAAGGAAAATGCCCGCAACCGCGAACTGACCGAGGCGGCAGGCCTGTCTGACCGGATCATCGTGATCGACGGTTCTTTCGACGACATGCCGCTGGACGATGCGCAGTTCGATGTGGCGTGGAGCCAGGACGCCATCCTGCATGCGCCGGACAGGCTTGCCGTGCTGCGCGAAGTCGAACGGGTGCTGAAGCCCGGCGGGCAGTTTGTCTTCCACGATCCGATGCAGGCAGACGGATTGGCAGACACCAGCGCCCTGCAACCGATCTACGACCGGATCCACCTCGCTGACCTCGCCTCCATCGGCTTCTACCGCGAGGCGTTGACCGGTCTCGGTTTCGAGGAAGTCGAGACACAGGAACTGACCAACCAGCTGGGCAATCACTATGCCCGGGTGCGCGAAGTCATGCTCGAAAAGCAGGATGAGTTCGGGCTTCCCGATGCCTTTGTCGAGCGGATGGGCAACGGGCTGGAACTGTGGGTCAATGGTGCCGCGACACGCCAGCTGAGCTGGGCGATCATGCATTACCGCAAGAAAGGCTGAGGCAAGGGGCATCCCGCGCGCCAAAGGCACCCGTGTGCCCTTTTGTTTTGACAGGCGGGTTGTCGAAGCTAGTCTTGCCTTTTGTTTAGTTCAATCAAGGGAAGGATCACGTTATGGTTTCAAGGCGTCCCATGGCATTTGCCCTCACCGGCATTGCTGCAGCAACCCTGCTGGCATCTTGCGGAGATTCGGCTGGCGACGAAGCAGTCGAGACTGCGGAAGTCGAAGAAGCAGGAGAGCCCGATGCGATTGCACAGCGCCAGGAACTGCTGGAAGGCATGGGTGATGCCTTCACGGTCATTCGCGAACAGCTGGAAGGCGATGGCGATATCGAAGCCATCACGGCCGCTGCCAACACCATCAATGCGAACGCCGCGCTGTTTATCGACCACTTCCCCGAAGGCACCAGCATGAGCTCGGGCGCCGACACCGAAGCGCTCGACACGATCTGGGAAGACCCCGAAGGCTTTGCTGCCGCGCATCAGCGCCTGCTCGATGAAAGCGCCAAGATGGTGGAGGCTGTCGGCACGGGCGATCTGGAAGTGATCGGCGCACAAGTCATGCCGCTCGGCATGTCCTGCGGCAATTGCCACGACACCTTCCGTTACGACGACGAAGCATAAGGCCTTCCGCTTGTGAGCGAGGAAAGCACACAAGCCAGTTCACCAGTGCAGGTGCGCATATGGGACTTGCCCGTGCGCATCTGCCACTGGGGCTTCGTGCTGCTGTTGCCCGTGCTGTGGTGGACGGCTGAAAACAGCGAGATGCGCTGGCACATGCGTGCAGGCACATTGCTGCTGGCGCTTGTGCTGTTCCGCATCCTGTGGGGCTTTGTCGGCAGCAGCACGGCGCGCTTTTCCGGCTTCGTGCGCGGGCCGCTCGCGGTGATCGCTTATCTGCGGACAATCGGCAAAGGGGGCGACAAGACATTGGGCCACAACCCCGCTGGCGGGTGGAGCGTGATGGTGCTGCTCCTGCTGATGGCAGCACAGACCTTTTCCGGGCTGTTCGCGGGCGATCCCTTTGACGGTGCAACCGGCCCGCTGAACGAGGAACTGGGTATCGGCTTTTCAGCCGACATGACCGACTGGCACGAATTTGCCTTCAACCTGATCCTGGGCTTCGTGGCCCTGCACCTTGCCGCGATCACCTTCTACCGGCTTGTGCTGAAGGACAGGCTGATCACCCCCATGATTACCGGCACGCGCGAACGCGGCGAGATCGCTGGCGAGATGGCCCCCGTCCCTGCCTGGCGGGCGCTGGTGTGCGCCGTGCTGGCCGGAGGGGTTGCGCTGTGGGCCTATTACGGGGCGCCGGGTCTGTTCTAGGATAAGCGCTCAGGCCTGCCAGGCCTCGATGAATTCACCCAGGTAAGGCCGGTAAGGCGCGGCGCTGCCAACCGCCTTGCTGCTGATCGGGCGGCGCACCTGCATGACGCTGGCCGTGCCCACCGCGCGCACATTCTCATGCGGAGCATAGGGCGCGGTTTCTTCCGCAAGGTTGCAATGGCCAAGGATGCGGGCGGTCCAGTGCCGGGGATCGCGCACCAGTTCCTCATAAGGCACCACCAGCAGCCTCTCACCCAAGACGCCCTGCCAATGCGCCAGCAAGGCTTCCTCCTGGCGCATATGGTGCGCGATGGAGCTGAGATCACAACTCCACTGCTGTCCTGCAGGCAGGAAGGTGCGGAAGGCCGACCACGCCACGTCAAGCGGATCACGTTTGAGCCAGATCAGCGGCGCATCGGGCAGCAGCGACGCCGCGATGCCCAGATAGCCCGTTGTGTTGAGCGATTTATCGACCACCCGCGTCGCCCCCGGAAAGCGCTCGTCTATCAGGCGGTGCCAAAGGCGTGAAAGACTAGCACTGCCGTTCGCCCCGGCATGCTTGCGCAGCGCAGCCGCCGAATGACCGCGCATCTCCAGCGCCAGCAGGGGCAAGCGCCCGATCTCGCCGCCGTGGCTCACCGCGCTATGGCTGGTGATGATCTGCTCGACCAGCGTGGTGCCGCTGCGCGCAGTGCCGGTAACGAAGATGGTCCGCTCGCCGGTGTCTCCTGCTTGGGCATTGAATTCGGCGATCGCTTCTGCATCGAAACCTTCGAGCGATTGCTGCGCCATGCGCGTTTCATTGGCGGCGTTGTAAGGCGCCAGCGCACGCATCAACGCATTGCCCTGCGCGAAGGCGGCAAAGGCCTCGCCATGCTCCTCTCGAACCTCGTGGACGCGACCCTTGGCATGGAAAAAGGCGGCACGCTGCGGCGGCGGCATGGCAGGGGCTTGCGCGGAAGCGGCGAGGATGCGGTCTGCCGTATCCTCCCGGGCAGCGAGATCGACCGCCATCGATAGCGAAAGCCATGCATGTCCTGCCAGCGGTTGCATGGCGGTGGCGCGTTCGAGCTGGCTGATCGCCTCGTCCTTGTTGCCCAGGAACAGCGCGGCGGTGCCGCGGCTATAGGCATTCGCGGCGGGATCGGGAACGCTATCAGGCAAACTGCGCAGCACCGCATCAGCCGCTGCCATATCCCCGCATTGTTCGAGCACCGATGCCTTGAGGTAGCTCGCACGGGCGGAGCCCCCTTGCGCATCGACGAACAGGTCAATCGCCTTTCGGGCCAGCAGGATTTCACCGTTGCGCAGGGCCAGTTGCGCCAGCGCATGCCATTGTTCGCCCATGTGGGCTTCCAGCCGAACGAGTTCGGAGAGCGCACTGGCAATGGCCCCACGGTCGTTCCGTTCCACGGCCGGTTGCAGCCGATCAGACAGGATTTTGAGAGGATTCATGTCGCTGATGGGTGCCGCGTGGTGCTGGCTTCGTGCGCAGCACCATTCTTGCCTTTGTGCATGGGAAAATCCCTGAGCGGCAAGGTGACGTTCGCGCGCTGGCGTTCAATGATTACAATGTAGCAATTTGTAACGAAGTGGTAGATAGTCGGCCGAGACGGTTTCTTGTGGCCAGGGGGGCTGCAACGGCCGTCTGAACTTGGGAAGTCTTGGACGCATCGCGACAGACGATGGCGCCATAACCAGGAGAGGGGCTTGGTCGGGTCATGAAGTCCATGGGGAAAGGCGCAATCCAGCTGCGCTCGGGCATCCTGCGGGGGATGAACCTATCGCTGGCAGATAATTGTAATTCGCAAGGCCTCACGGCCATTCCGGCGGACGCAGGAAAGACTGCGCTCGCAGGGGGAGCGGTGCGCAAGGGCCACTGGCTCGAGCGCGATCTCGCGCGCGCCATTGCCGTGGCCAGCCGGTCCGGCATAGGCAGTTATCGCGTGGAGGTGAGCCCGGACGGGACAATCGCCATTGTGGTGGGAGGCGAACGCCGGACGGGACCGCGCAAGGCACGGCCCGTCGCGCGCCGGAAGCTGCCCGGGCTTTGACGGGCCCGGGCACATCCGCTCGAAGCCCGTGCCCGGAGTTACCTGCCGGGCACGCGCCGTCGCAATCAGTCTTCCTTGCCAGCCACGCCGTAGTTGATCTGGGCGTTGCGGGTCTTCTGGAATTCGGGGACCGAAAGGCCCTTCATCGCGGCATAGATATCGATATTGCCGATGCCGGTCACCGCGCCGAGCTTTTCCAGCATGAAGAAGATCACGCCGTAATGGATCATGCCGATCCAGTCGCGCTCGCGAACAAGCTTCTTCTCTTCCTCGGTCAGGCCACCCTTCTCGTAGGCAGCTTCCTCGTCCTCGCGGAACAGCTTGCGCATCTCCGGCTGGGTGAGTGAATGGAGGAAGTGGTTGAGGCGGAAGCCCTTGACCGAACGCTCGATGGTGAAGGGATAGGTCCCCTCCATCTCTTCCGCGCCGACATAGTCGCGATCCGCGCGGGCGCGGGTGACTTCGGGATCCTCCACCGGCTCGCCGCCAGCCTTCTCCTCCAGGATCATCGTGGCGATGGGGCACATGGAGGGGAGGAAATAGGTCTTGTGCGTGCACTCGACCTCTGCCGCCAGCGCGCCGCGCATCATCAGCCACATCACCACTTCCGCGCCTTCCCAGCCGCCCAGCTTCGCGAGTTCGGCCACGGTCATGTCGAGCAGGCTTTCCGGGTCCTTCTCGAGGCGCTCCATGAACTCGGCATCCCATTCGGGATTGTTGAAGCCGCAGCCTTCGCCGTGCACCTGGTGAGACAGGCCGCCGGTGCCGGCAATCGCCACCTTGATGTCTTCCGGATAGGACAGGATCGCCTGGCGCAGGCTCTTGCCGAACTTGTAGAAGCGCCGCGCGGAAGGCAGCGGCACTGTGAGCACGCCGCACACAACCGGCAGCAGCTTGCAGGCCCAGCCGTCCTGTTCGTTATAATCGACCATCACCGACAGCGGCGAGAACGCGCCGTGATCGAGCCCCTTGCCCTGGAAGTAGGACAGGTCGAATTCATTGGCGACCATCACCCGGGCGACATGTTCGGCAAATTTGGGATCGCCCTTGATCGCGGGGATATCGCGCGGGCCGCCGCCTTCGTCTGCCGCCTTGAATTCTTCCCCCACACCCAGCGCGAAATGGCTGTAGTGGTCGAAGAACGAGGTCATGTGGTCATTGTAGATATAGACCAGCACGTCGGGCTGCTTTTCCCGGAACCATTCCTGTACCGGCTCGTAACCTTCAAAGATCGGTTTCCAGACAGGGTCATCCTGTTTGCCGCCATCCTTGGCGAAAGCGATGGTGGGGGTATGCGACGTGGCAACGCCGCCGACGATCTTGGCCATGTGTAACGTCCTCTCATTGACACGGGCGACAGCGCAGGCCCGCGCAGGTTCTGATCTGTGTTGCGCCTTTTGCCATGCCCTTGAGGGGGGCGACAAGGCGATTCTTACAAGTGGGCGAATTTTTCGCAGATGTGAAAGTACGCTTTGACGTTCATGTTGGATATGGCCTATCAACCGCAGGCCAAACGAGCGAAGGAAAGGTTCTCGAATGGCGAATGAAAATCTCGACCGTGTTTACCAGGCATCCGGCGACAAGGAGATGCGCAAGGTCTATGACGAATGGGCCGAGCAATACGACAGCGATGTCGAAGGCAACGGCTATCTGACGCCGACGCGTGTCGCTGAAGCTGTCGCCAAGTTCGTCGAGGACAAGGATGCGCCGGTGATGGATTACGGCTGCGGCACCGGCCTTTCCGGTGTGGCGCTGGACGAGGCGGGATTTTCCCATATCGACGGGGCCGACCTGTCACAGAAGATGCTCGACATCGCGC
>JAUIJI010000122.1 GCA_030431435.1 Alphaproteobacteria bacterium
AAGCATGCCGCGTGTCGAAACCGCTGACGGTGTACGCGAACTGCAGAACCGCCGCGTGGAAATCACTTACGGGCCGGGCTCGGGCAACTAAACCTCAACCTGCCGCAAGGTGAACGAAAGGGGCCGGGGGGAAACCTCCGGCCCTTTTTTGTGGCAGTGCTCTTGGCCGAAGCTTCAGAAGTTGTCCTTCGCCACGCGCAAGGCGGCGAAGGTTTCGTGCGGCAAGTCGCCCCCCCATTTGGCCTGCATTTCGGGTGCATCGGCGCGCAGGAAAGGGTTCGTCTCCAGTTCGCGCCGCAGCGGAAAGGGTACGGTTGGCTCGTTGCGGGAACGCTTCCGGGTGATTTCCTCTGCATAATCGCGCAGCGCCGCGTTCTCCGGGTCGGCATGAAGCGCGAATTTCGCGTTAGCCGCAGTGTATTCATGGGCGCAGTACACGGTCGTATCGACCGGCAGGGCGCGGATGCGTTTGAGCGAGTCCCAGAATTGCGGGGCAGTCCCTTCGAACATTCGCCCGCAACCCAGCGCGAACAGCGAATCGCCAACAAAGGCCACGCCCGCATCGGGCAGGTGGTAAGCGATATGGCCCATGGTATGGCCTGACACGTCGATCACGGCTGCCGTATGCTCGCCCAGCGTGACAAGGTCGCCATCGCGCACCTTGCGATCAATCGCCTCGATCTTGTCGGCATCGACAACCGGCGCGCTGACCTTGCATCCGGTCGCGGCCTTGATCGCGGCATTCCCGCCCGCATGATCGGGGTGCCAGTGGGTGTTCCAGATCTGGGTGATGGTCCAGCCTTTCGCCTGCGCCTGCCGCAGATACTCGTCGGCATCGGGCGTATCGATGCAGGCAGTCTCTCCACTGGCGGGATCGTGGACGAGGTATCCGTAATTGTCGGACAGGCAGGGGAACTGGTGGATTTCGATCATCGAGCGAACCTAGAGCACCTGTGTGACATAGAAAAGGCCCGCCCGGATCGCTCCGGACGGGCCTTTCTCAAATCGTCATCCCAGCGAAAGCTGGGATCGGGTCCATTCCCGCGAGCGATCCCAGCTTTCGCTGGGATGACGCGTGGATTATTCCCCCTTCTTCAGCGCTTCGCCGAGGATGTCGCCAAGCGATGCGCCGGAATCGGCGGAACCGAACTGTGCAACAGCTTCCTTCTCTTCGGCGATCTGGTGTGCCTTGATCGAGAAGTTCGGCTTCTTCGAACGATCGAAGCCGGTGACCATGGCATCGACCTTCTGGCCGGTCTGGAAGCGGTCGGGACGCTGCTCGTCGCGGTCGCGACCGAGGTCAGAACGCTTGATGAAGCCGGTTGCGCCATCGTCGCCAGCCTGCACTTCGAGGCCGCCATCGCGGACTTCGAGGACGGTGACGGTGACGACTTCGCCGCGACGCAGCGAGCCGGTTGCACCACCTTCTGCCGGAGCGCCCTTTTCGAGCTGCTTCATGCCGAGGCTGATGCGTTCCTTTTCAATGTCGACGTCGAGAACCACGGCCTGGACCTCTTCACCCTTGCGGTGCAGGGCCAGAGCGTCTTCACCCGAGATGCCCCAGGCGATGTCGGACATGTGGACCATGCCGTCCACGTCGCCCGGCAGGCCGATAAACAGGCCGAATTCGGTAGCGTTCTTGACTTCGCCGGTGACGGTTGCGCCAACCGGGTTGGCTTCGGCGAATTCTTCCCACGGGTTGCGCTGGGCCTGCTTGAGACCAAGCGAGATGCGACGCTTGTCGGCATCCACTTCCAGCACCATGACTTCCACTTCCTGCGAGGTGGAGACGATCTTGCCGGGGTGGACGTTCTTCTTGGTCCAGCTCATTTCGGAAACGTGGACCAGGCCTTCGATGCCGGCTTCCAGTTCCACGAATGCGCCGTATTCGGTGATGTTGGTGACGGTGCCGGTCACCTTCATGCCGATCGGGTACTTGGCGCCAACGCCTTCCCACGGATCGCTTTCCAGCTGCTTCATGCCCAGCGAGATACGCTGCGTATCGGCATTGATGCGGATGATCTGCACGGTCACGGTCTGGCCGATCTCGATCACTTCGCTGGGGTGGTTGACGCGCTTGTAGCTCATGTCGGTGACATGCAGCAGGCCGTCGATGCCGCCGAGATCGACGAAGGCACCGTAATCGGTGATGTTCTTGACCACGCCTTCGGTCACCTGGCCTTCTGCCAGGCCGTCGATCAGCTCGCTGCGCTGTTCGGCGCGGGTTTCTTCAAGCACGGCACGACGCGAGACGACGATATTGCCGCGGCGACGGTCCATCTTCAGGATCTGGAACGGCTGCGGCATGTCCATCAGCGGGGTGACATCGCGCACGGGGCGGATATCAACCTGCGAGCCGGGAAGGAAGGCCACAGCGCCGTCGAGGTCGACAGTGAAGCCGCCCTTGACGCGGCCGAAGATGCGGCCTTCGACGCGCTTGCCTTCGCCAAATTCGCTTTCCAGCTTGTCCCACGCGGCTTCGCGGCGGGCGCGGTCACGGCTGAGCATGGCTTCGCCGTCTGCATTCTCTACGCGGTCGACGAACACTTCGACTTCGGAGCCGACGGCCAGGTCATGGTCGTCTTCGCCGCGTGCAAATTCCTTGAGGTTGACGCGGCCTTCGCTCTTCAGGCCTACGTCGATAATGGCCATGCCATTTTCAATTGCGGTGACAGTGCCCTTGACGACGCGGCCTTCGAAGCCGCCCTCGGCGCCGCCGAGCTGTTCATCAAGGAGAGCCGCGAAATCATCGCGGGTAGGGTTGGCAGTAGAAGCCATAGGATCAGTATTCCTGTTTCACATTTGCTACCGGCCACGGGTTTTACCCGGGTCTTGAGACCGTCTCCACACGCACCATTGCGCGGGCTGACGGGGCAAGAGGCCGACGTCCGTGCGAGGCCGAATGCCGCCGCCCGGGTCCTTTCAATCAGTGATGATTGCGAGAACGGTCGCGCGCCTAGGCGAAATCGGCCATCAAGGCAAGGAAAAGCGTGCTCGCGCGCAGGCCTTGCCGCCTGCCTGCAACTGTAGGAAAAGAGCGGCAGGGAGAAGCTGGATATGAGCGCACTTGCAACAAGCCTTGCCCGCTACGGCGAATATCACCGTGACCGGCGCAATGTGGCAACGCATCTGGTGGGCATTCCGATGATCGTGCTGGCGGTGGAAGCATTGCTGTCGCGGCCGGTGTGGGTACTGCCCTGGTTCACTGTCACGCCCGCGCTTGTGGCCACGGTCATGGCCTGCGTCTTCTATCTCAGGCTGGACCGCAGGCTGGGCGGGGCGATGGCCCTGCTGCTGGTCGTGCTGGCATGGCTGGGCTTGCAGGTCGCGCAGATGGGCACGGCTGTCTGGCTGGGCGCGGGGCTGGGCCTGTTCGTGGTGGGGTGGATATTCCAGTTCATCGGCCACGGCTTCGAGGGGCGCAAACCGGCCTTTGTGGATGACCTCAAGAGCCTGCTGATCGGGCCGCTGTTCGTGCTGGCGGAAGTCGCCTTCATGCTGGGCCTTTGCCAGGAATTGCGGGCCGAAGTGGAACGCAGTTAAAGGCAAAATCCGTTCATGCTGAGCTTGTCGAAGCATCGCCCTCCGTTTCTGCTGAAGCTGAACGAGTAAGGACGACCCTTCGACAGGCTCAGGGTGAACGGGATTGGGCTAGGGGCAGGGCGTCTGCCCGGTCAGGTCGTTCACGATGGCAATGGCCTTGGCAATGGCGGCATCGCGATCCAGCCCGGACGTATCCAGCGTGACGGCGTCTTCGGCTGCGACCAGCGGCGCATTGGCGCGGCTGCTGTCGCGTTCGTCCCGGCGGCGGAGATCTGCCTCGATCTCTTCCAGCGAGTGTGTCTCGCCGCGGTCCTGCATTTCCTGCCAGCGGCGGCGCGCGCGGGCTTCCACGCTGGCGATCACGAACAGCTTCACGTCGGCATCAGGCGCAATCACCGTGCCGATATCGCGCCCGTCGAGCACGGCGCCCGCTTCCTGCGTGGCAAAAGCGCGCTGGCGTTCGAACAAGGCCTGGCGCACGGCGGGATGGACCGACACGCGGCTCGCCAGCCCGCCGGTCGCCTCGCTGCGCAGCTCGGGATGGCCGAGGAGTTCGTCAGGGAAATCGCATGCCGCCAGCGCATCCGCCTCGCTATCCGGATCACCACCTTCAAGCGAGACCTGGTAGCCCACTGCGCGGTAGAGCAGGCCGGTATCGAGATGCGGCAAGTGGAAATGCCGCCCCAGCGCCTTGGCGATGGTACCTTTGCCGGATGCCGTGGGGCCGTCGACCGCGATGATCATATTATTCTCCCCTCCCGCTTGCGGGAGGGGCAGGGGGTGGGCGCGTATCCGCACCACCTGATTGGCCCACCCCTAACCCCTCCCGCAAGCGGGAGGGGGACCTGTTGCGCAGCGCCTTGCTCAACCCCCAGATCGCGATGGCTGCCCAGAAGCCTTCGAGAACGAGGCTCGGCCAGTTGGTGTGCACCAGCAGCGAGATCGTCAGCAGCGCAGCGCCAGCGAGGTTGGTGCCGTGCAGGATATACGGGTTCGGCTTGTCCGACGCGGTGAGGTAGCAATAGGCCCCGATGATACAGGCGGTGCCGACGAAGCCGACATAGCTTGCCGTGTCCAGCTCAGCCATCGGACAGGCTTTCCAGCAGGGCGATGAAATTGGGGAAACTTGTGCCGATGGGACGGGTATCGTCCAGCTGCACGCCGCGCTTCGACGCAAGCCCGGCCACCGCCATACTCATGGCGATGCGGTGGTCAAGATGGGTGAATACAGCAAGGCCCTCGGGCGTGCCGGGCAGCGGTTCGCCGCCGATGCCGGTGATGACCAGTCCGTCCTCGCGCTCCTCAACCTTGGCGCCTGCCAGTTCCAGCGCCTCGGCCATTACGGCAAGACGATCCGATTCCTTGACGCGCAGTTCTTCGAGGCCGGTGGTGGTGGTGGTGCCTTCCGCCAGTGCAGCAGCGACGAAGAGCACGGGAAACTCGTCAATCATGCTTGGTGCAACCGCCGGATCGACGGTGATGCCCTTCAGTGCAGAATGCTGCACGCGCAAATCGGCCACGGGCTCACCGCCCACTTCGCGCGGGTCCACTTCCTCGATCTGTCCGCCCATCTGGCGCAGCACGTCGAACAGGCCGGCGCGGGTGGGGTTGAGGCCAACATTCTCGATCAGGACGTCGCTGCCCGGCACGATCAGCGCCGCGACCACAAAGAACGCTGCGGAGGAGGGATCGCCCGGGACCACAATCGTCTGCGCGGTCAGTTCGGCTTCGCCCTTCAGTGTAATGATCCGTTCGCCGTCCTTCTCCTCGACAGACAAGTCTGCGCCGAAGCCCTTGAGCATGCGTTCGGAATGGTCGCGCGTCGGCACTGGCTCGATCACGGTTGTGGTGCCTGCGGTGTTGAGGCCTGCCAGCAGCACCGCGCTTTTGACCTGTGCCGAGGCCACGGGCAGGCGATAGGTGATCGGCACGGCGGGAGAAATGCCGCGCAGGGTGAGGGGCAGGGTGCCGCCTTCGGATGCCTTGAATTCCGCGCCGATCTGCGACAGCGGATCGATCACCCGGCCCATGGGGCGTTTCGACAAGCTCGCATCGCCAACGAATTCGGCAGTGATCGCATGGCTGGCAATCAGGCCCATCAGCAGGCGGGTAGAAGTGCCGCTGTTGCCCATGTCTAGTGGTTCTGCCGGTTGCAGCAAGCCGCCAACGCCCACGCCGTTGATCACCCATTCGCCATTTTCCAGGCGGCGGATCGTTGCGCCCATCTGCCGCATGGCCTGCGCGGTGGCGATCACGTCCTCGCCTTCCAGCAGTCCGGTGACGCGCGTTTCGCCCACCGCCAGCGCGCCCAGCATCAGCGATCGGTGGCTGATCGACTTGTCTCCCGGCACGCGGATCGTTCCCTCCAGCGGGCCTGATGGCATAAATCGGCGAGGGCTGGGGAGGCTGTCGGGAGATGCGGACACTGGGGGTTCAATTCCTGCTGGCGTTGTGGCCGCGTCTTTGACAGCGCCACGCCCCTATGGCAAGGCGCGGCACATCCCGGCCAGTCCGCCCGATTTCCACCTTGATTTGCTGCAGCGAATCGGGAAAGGGGCGCATCCGGTTTCGATATCGAATTTTACGCCTGCCTGTTGGCGGGTGAGACAAGGAATGGACAATCATGGTCAAGCCTGAATGGGGCACCAAGCGCAGCTGCCCGAAGTGTGGCGAGCGTTTCTATGACCTGGGCAAGGAAGACCCGGTCACCTGCATCGAATGCGGCAATGAATGGACGCCCGAACCGGTGCTGAAGTCCAAGCAGCCGATTCCTTTCGAGGAAGAGGACAAGAAGAAGGACGACAAGGAAGCCGATTCGGATCTGGCCGATGATGATCTGGAGGACATCGACGAGGATGACGATTCCCCGGACAATGATGTTGACCTCGGCGGGGATGACGATCTTGGCGTCGACACCGGATCGGATGACGACGGCGACGACGATAATTGATATTTTTCCTCTTGTGCTTTGGAGGGTTCGGCCATAGATGGCCCCCTCCCGCAAGGGGCGCAGTTGTGATACAGCTGCACATATGAATGGAACGGGGCCTTAGCTCAGCTGGGAGAGCGCAACACTGGCAGTGTTGAGGTCAGCGGTTCGATCCCGCTAGGCTCCACCATTCTACCGCCTTTCGGCCCTGACCGGGCTGCAAATCGCGGGCTCGTGCGCTTCCGGTGCTCATGGCCTTCAAGGCCACTGCGCTCCGGTTCTCCGATCCCACGATTTTCGCCTCGGCCAGAACCGAAATTCGGCAGAATGGCCTTTAAGATACATAGTCCTCGTCATTGCGAGGAGCGAAGCGACGCGGCAATCCAGTCCCGTTGTTTCGGATAGAAGCAAGTCGGGTTTCATCTGAAATTCGCACGCTGGCCAACGAGTTTTCGTTCGCCGGCGTTTTTCGCGTTTGGCACTGTTTGTGTCGCTTTTGGAGTAGCAGAGCACATGTTCGATACGCTGTCCGACAATCTCGGCAATGTTTTCGACCGGCTGCGCGGGCGCGGGAGCCTGAACGAGCAGGATGTGCGCGATGCGATGCGCGAAGTGCGCGTGGCGCTGCTCGAAGCGGACGTGGCGCTGCCCGTTGCGCGCGATTTCATCAACCGCGTCACCGAAAAGGCAGTTGGTTCGCAAGTGCTGAAGTCGGTCAAACCCGGCCAGCAGGTGGTCAAGATCGTCAATGACGAGCTGATCGCCATGCTCGGCGGGGGCGAGGCTGATGCGGCTGACGGTTTCCCGTTGAACCTTGAGGTCAAGCCGCCTGCAGTGGTGATGATGGTCGGCCTGCAAGGTTCGGGTAAGACAACCAGCACCGCCAAGATCGCCAAGCTGCTGAAGGACAAGCACGGCAAGAAGCCGATGATGGCCTCGCTTGACGTCAACCGTCCGGCGGCGCAGGAACAGCTCGCGGTTCTCGGCACGCAGGCAGACGTGGCGACCTTGCCGATCGTTCCCGGCCAGCAGCCGGTGGATATCGCGCGCCGCGCGCTTGAATCGGCGAAGCTGCAGAACATCGATGTGCTGCTGCTCGACACCGCAGGCCGCCTGCATGTCGATGAAGCGCTGATGGCTGAAATGAAGGCGGTTGCCGGCGTTTCCACTCCTGCAGAAGTGCTGCTGGTGGTCGACAGCCTGACCGGCCAGGATGCGGTCAACGTGGCGCAGAGCTTCAGCGACGAAGTGCCGCTGACCGGCGTCGTCCTCACCCGCATGGACGGCGATGCCCGCGGCGGTGCGGCACTCTCCATGCGCGCGGTGACCGGCAAGCCGATCAAGTTCGCAGGTACGGGCGAAAAGCTCGACGCGATCGAGCGTTTCCACCCGGCTCGCGTTGCGGATCGCATCCTTGGCATGGGTGACGTGGTTTCGCTGGTCGAAAAGGCCGCCGAAGTCGTCAACAAGGAAGAGGCCGACAAGCTGGCCGAGCGCATGATGAAGGGTCAGTTCGACATGAACGACCTGCGCACCCAGCTGGCCCAGATGCAGAAGATGGGCGGCCTCGGCATGCTCGCCGGCATGATGC
>JAUIJI010000007.1 GCA_030431435.1 Alphaproteobacteria bacterium
GTTCGGCATTGGTGAAGGTGCCGTTCTTTTCAAGGAAGGTCGAACCCGGCAGGAAGACGTGCGCGTAGTTCGCGGTCTCGTTCAGGAACAGGTCGTGCACGATCACGCAGTCCATCGCCTCGAGCCCGGCAGCAACGTGCTGGGTGTTCGGATCGGACTGCAGGATGTCTTCGCCCTGGATGTAGATCGCCTTGAAGGTGCCTTCCACGGCGGCATCGAGCATGTTGGGGATGCGCAGGCCCGGTTCCGGATCGAGCGAGACGCCCCAGTCCTTTTCGAACATCTCGCGCGTGGCGACGTCCGACAGGTGGCGATAGCCGGGCAGTTCGTGCGGGAAGCTGCCCATGTCGCAGGCGCCCTGCACGTTGTTCTGGCCGCGCAGCGGGTTCACGCCCACGCCCTTGCGGCCGATGTTGCCGGTGCACATGGCGAGGTTGGCAATGGCCATCACGGTGGACGAACCCTGGCTGTGCTCGGTCACGCCAAGGCCATAATAGATCGCGGCATTGCCGCCGGTGGCATAAAGGCGCGCGGCTTCGCGCAGGTCTTCAGCCGGAACGCGGGTGACAGGCTCCAGCGTTTCGGGGCTGTGGCGTTCTTCCGATACGAAGGCTGCCCAGTCGGCATAGGCATCCGTATCGCAGCGTTCCTCGATGAACTTGGTGTTCGCGAGGCCTTCGGTCACGATGACATGCGCCATGGCGGTGAGCACGGCGACATTGGTGCCCGGCTGCAGCGGAAGGTGCTGCGCAGCTTCGACATGCGGAGTACGCACAAGGTCGATGCGGCGCGGATCGATCACGATCAGCTTGGCCCCTTCGCGCAGGCGCTTCTTCAGGCGGCTGGCGAAGACCGGGTGGCCGTCGGTCGGGTTGGCGCCGATCACCAGCGCGACATCGGTGTGCTCGACAGAGTCGAAGTCCTGCGTGCCGGCGCTGGTGCCGAAGGTCGTCTTCAGGCCATAGCCGGTCGGCGAGTGGCACACGCGGGCGCAGGTATCGGTGTTGTTGGAGCCGAAGACCGAGCGGATCAGCTTCTGCACGAGGAAGGTTTCCTCGTTTGTGCAGCGGCTGGAGGTGATGCCGCCCAGTGCCTTGGGGCCATGCTCGGCCTTGATTTTGTTGATGCGACTGGTGGTGAAATCGAGCGCCTCTTCCCAGCTGACTTCGCGCCAGGGCTGGTCGATGCTCTCGCGGATCATCGGGCTGGTGATGCGGTCCTTGTGGTTGGCATAGCCATAGGCGAAGCGACCCTTCACGCAGCTGTGGCCACGGTTGGCCTTGCCGTCCTTGTAGGGGACCATGCGCACGAGCTGCTCGCCGCGCATTTCGGCGCGGAAGGTGCAGCCCACGCCGCAATAGGCGCAGGTGGTGACCACGGCACGCTCGGGCTTGCCGATGGCCTTGACGCTCTTTTCCTGCAGCGTGGCAGTGGGGCAGGCCTGCACGCAGGCACCGCAGCTGACGCATTCGGAGGACAGGAAATCATCCACGCCCTGACCGGCAGAGATCATGCTGGCAAAGCCGCGACCATCCACGGTCAGCGCGAAAGTGCCCTGCACCTCGTTACAGGCGCGCACGCAGCGCGAGCAGACGATGCACTTGGAGGCATCGAAATCGAAATAGGGGTTGGAGGTGTCGGTCGCCTCGCCCAGGTGGTTTGCACCTTCATAGCCATAGCGCACATCGCGCAGGCCCACGGCGGCGGCCTGGTCCTGCAGTTCGCAGTCGTTGTTGGCAGAGCAGGTGAGGCAGTCCAGCGGGTGGTCGGAGATGTAGAGCTCCATCACGCCCTTGCGCAGCTTGTCGAGGCGCGGGGTCTGCGTTTTCACCTTCATGCCAGGGCCGACAGGCGTGGTGCAGCTGGCGGGCGTGCCGCGCGCACCTTCGATCTCGACCAGGCACAGGCGGCAGGAACCGAAGGCCTTCACATTGTCCGTGGCGCACAGTTTGGGGATGTCACCACCGGCAACGGCGGCGGCGCGCATCACCGATGTGCCCGCAGGCACGGTGACTTCGCGGCCATCGATCGTGAGAGTGACCATCTCGTCCGACTTGGATTCAGGCGTGCCGAAATCCTTCTGGCGTTCGTATCCCATTACTTCTGCTCCATCGCGGCCAGATCGGCCGGGGTGTTGATATTTGCCGGTGTGGATGCGCTCTTCACAGGCCGTGCGTTCACGGTCTTCGCGAAGGCAAGCATCGAGTGGCGTCCTTCACTCTGGAGGATCGCCTCTGCCGCGCTTGCGGTTTCCACATTCCAATGCCCGATAACGGGCTGCGATTCAAGATAAGCCGGTGCGGGCGAGAGCTCTGCCAGGAGGTTTTCCGGCAAGGCCACGCTGTCCACGCCGCATGTCAGGATCGAGGTGTAGTCATGATCCTGGGCATGGCGCAGCCCGCCGGCAATACCGGCAAGAGGCCCCATGCCTGCGCGCGGCCAGTCGGGGATGCAGCGGGCAGGGCCATTCTCCCGCCCGACGATCACCACTTCCTCGCACCATGCAGACAGCGCATCGACCGCACGGATGAGCAAGCTGCGCCCGTCCAGCTCGGCCAGCGCCTTGTCGCTGCCGAAACGGGTGCTCATGCCACCTGCGAGGACGACGCCGAGGATCATCAGGATTCTTCCTCTGATCCGTTCGCCCTGAGCTTGTCGAAGGGCCGTCCTTCCTTCTGGCGCACGGCCACAAGAAAAAGCGGTGCTTCGACAGGCTCAGCACGAACGGAAAAAGAAATTGTCATTACTCGGCCGCGTCCAGCGCCTTTTCCACGGCGTCAGGGTTGTTCACGAAGTCACCCGGCCAGTTCTTCAGTGCACTCATCACCGGATAGGGCGTGAAGCCGCCCAGCGCGCAGAGCGAGCCGAACTTCATCGTGTCACAAAGGTCCGTCAGCAGGGCTATTTCCTGCTCGACGCTGCGGCCCTTGTCCTTGGGCGTGTTGTGCATCTGCGGCGCGGTTTCCAGCGTATCACGCTCGCGCCCGCCGGAACGGATGCGGTCGATGATTTCGGTGCCGCGCACCGCGCCGATGCGGCAGGGCGTGCACTTGCCGCAGCTTTCCGCCGCGCAGAATTCCATCGCGAAGCGGGCCATCTCGCCCATGTCGGCGGTATCGTCGAACACGGTGATGCCGGCATGGCCGATCAGCGCGTCAGCATCGGCATATTCCTCATAGCCGAAGGCGATGTCGAACTGGTCAGGGTGGAGGTATGCGCCCAGCGGACCGCCAACCTGCACGGCCTTGACCGGACGGCCCGATGCCGTGCCGCCGCCGATGTCGTTGACAAGCTGGCCCAAAGTCATGCCGAATGGGGCTTCGAACAATCCGCCATGCTTGATGTTGCCAGCCAGCTGGATGGGCATGGTGCCCTTCGAGCGGCCAATGCCGCGCTCCGCATATTCGGCAGCGCCACCTTCCTTGAGGATATGCGGCACGGCAGCGAGCGACAGCACGTTGTTGACCACGGTCGGGCGGCCAAGGAAGCCTTCGAGCGCGGGCAGCGGCGGCTTGGCGCGCACTTCGCCGCGCTTGCCTTCAAGCGAGTTCAGCAGCGAAGTTTCTTCGCCGCAGACATAAGCGCCTGCACCCACGCGCACTTCGCATTTGAAGGGCGCGATGATATCCGCGCACAGCTTCAGTGCTGCATTGAGCTTGCGGATCGCATCGGGATATTCGCTGCGAAGGTAGATATAGCCCTGGTCAGCGCCGACGGCTTCACCGGCAATCGCCATGCCTTCGATCAGGGCAAAGGGATCGCCTTCCATCGCCATGCGGTCAGCAAAGGTGCCGCTATCGCCTTCGTCGGCATTGCAAACGATGTATTTCTTGGGGCCGGGTGCGCCGAGCACCGTCTTCCACTTGATGCCGGTGGGGAAGCCCGCACCGCCACGGCCACGCAGGCCCGAGGCGGTCACTTCCTCGACAATCTGTTCCGGGCCGATCTGGCGCGCGCGCTTGAGGCCGGACCAGCCGCCATGCGCTTCATAGTCTTCAAGGCTCAGCGGGCGCGTCTTGCCAGCGCGGGCGAAGGTGAGGCGCGTCTGCGCGGCGATGAAGGGATGCTCTTCGATCGTGCCGATGGCCTTGTCGGACGATCCGTCAAGGATGGCATCGACATCGTCCAGCGTTGCCGGGCCAAAACCCTTGCCATCGATCTCTACCAGTGGCTCGAGCCACTGCATGCCCCAGCTGGAGGTGCGGTGCACTTCGCAGCCCTTCTTTTCGAAGGCTGCGGCGAGCTTGTCTGCGCCTGCCGCACGGGCCAGCGCGTCGTCGGAAATCTTCACGATCTGGGTCATGCGTTTTCTACCAGCTTTGTCACGGCTTCCTTGTCCAGCCGGATATGAAGGTCGTCACCCGTGCGCGCGGCGGGGCCGGAGCTGCACAGGCCGAGGCAATAGACGGTCTGGATTTTCACCCGGTCGCCTGCTGCGGCCTTGGCATCGCCAATGATGTTCTCGACGCCGCGTGCCTTGCAGGCTTCCGCGCGGCAGATCTGCACCACGGGGCGCGTTTCCGGCTCCGGCGTGTAGTCATGGTAGAAGCTCACCACGCCGTGCACTTCGGCGCGGCTGAGGTTGAGGCCCTTGGCGATCAGCGCTTCGGCTTCGGTGTCGACGCAGCCGAATTCTTCCTGCACGTCATGCAGGATCGGCAGCAGCGGCCCTTCGCGGCCATGGTGTTCGGCAATGATCTCGCCGATTTTTTGTTCTTTTGTGCTCATGTTCTCTCTCAGGCTTTGAGCCTTGCGGCGTGCCATTCGATGTGATCGGCCATGAAGGTCGAGATGAAGTAATAGGAGTGGTCGTAGCCATCGTGGAGGCGGATCGTCGCGTCCATACCGGCTTTGGTGACAGCCTCTTCGAGCAGGTGCGTCTTCAATTGCTCTTCAAGGAAGTTGTCGGCGCGCCCCTGGTCCACCAGCAGGTCTGGCAGGCGGGCCCCGTCTTCGATCAGGACGCAGGCGTCATATTCGCGCCAGGCCGCCTTGTCCGCGCCGATATATCCCGTCAGCGCCTTCTCGCCCCACGGGCAATTGAGCGGGCTGACGATGGGCGCAAAGGCGCTGGTCGACTTGTACCGACCGGGATTGCGCAAGGATATGGTGAGCGCGCCATGGCCGCCCATCGAATGGCCGGTGATGCCTTGCCGCTCCATGTCGACCGGGAAGTTCTCGGCAACCAGCGCGGGCAGTTCTTCCTCGACATAGCGGCGCATGTGGAAATGCCCGGACCAGGGGGCTTCGGTCGCGTTGACATAGAAGCCCGCGCCCTTGCCAAAATCATAGCCTTCATCGTCAGGCACATCATCACCGCGCGGGCTCGTGTCGGGGCAAACGAAGATGATGCCGTTGTCAGCACAGGCCTTCCGGTATTCGCCTTTTTCCATGACATTGGCATGGGTGCAGGTGAGGCCCGACAGGTAGAACAGCACCGGCAGCTTCGCGCCGGCCTCATGCTCGGGCACGAAGACCGCGAAAGTCATGCTGGTGCCGGTGGCGGTGCTGTCGTGTGAATACACGCCCTGCGTGCCGCCGAAGGCCTTGTTCTCGCTGACGGTTTCCAAACTCATGCGTCCTGCCTTCAGCCCACTGCCTTGAGCAGGCACAGCTTGTGTCCGTCAGGATCGCGCAGATAGGCGAGGTAGAGCTTCTTCTCGCCGAAATCGCGCACGCCGGGCGGGTCTTCGCAAGCCGTGCCGCCATTGGCGAGGCCGGCTGCGTGCCAGGCATTGCCCTTTTCCTCACTGTCCACCGCGATGCCGATGGTGTTGCCATTGGCCGGATTGGCAGGCTCGCCATTGATTGGCTTGGTCACCATGAAGATGCCGCCATTGTGAGCATAGACGAGACGGCCCTTGGGATCATAGATGCCTTCCGGTCCGCCCAGCGCGGTGAAGGTGGCATCGTAGAACGCCTTGGACTTTTCGAGGTCGTTCGATCCGACCATGTGATGGCTGTACATGAGGGGTTATCCTTCGACATTGGTGGTGAAGGCACACAGCTTGTTTCCCACCGGATCGCGCAGGTAAGCGCCGTAAAGCTTGTTCTCGCCCATGTCGCGGCGACCGGGCGGGCCATCGCAGGTGCCACCGTTCGCCAAGCCAGCAGAATGCCATGCATCGACTTCCTGCTGGCTCTTGGCGGACAGGCCGATGGTGCCGCCATTGGCAAAGCTTGCCTCTTCCCCGTTGCGCGGGCGCACGACGCTGAAGAAACCGCTTTTGTAATCGCCGTAATAGGCGCTTTCACCCATGCGGTTGCCGGGAATCCCCAGCGCCCCGAAGGTCGCATCGAAGAATGATGCGGACGCTTCGGGATCATTGGTTCCCACCACGATATGGGTGAACATCGACACGGCTATCAGGCGTTTTCGTTCGGTGCGAAAGCGCAGATCTTGTTGCCATCGGGATCGCGCAGGTAAGCGCCATACATGTGGCCCGGCGAGCTTTCGCGCACACCCGGTGCTCCTTCATCGGTGCCGCCCGCAGCGAGACCGGCTGCGTGCCATGCATCGACTTCGGCATAGCTCTTGGCCTTGAGGCCCAGCGTCGCGCCGTTCGAAACGCAGGCTGCTTCGCCATTGGCAGGCTTGCACACGGCAACTGCGCCGTCGGCATTGGCATAGACTGTGCCGTGCGGCAGTTCATGGCCAGGGCCGACACCGATTTCGCTCATCGTGGCATTGTAGAACGCGCGCGACTTTTCGATGTCATTGGTGCCAAGGAAAACGTGATTGATCATGGGTCAGTTGCTCCTCTCAAAACAACGCGAAACACCCGAGGGGATTCGGGTGTGCGTGACTCGGTTCATCACATAGCCGAAAACTTCGGTAATGTGAAAGAATGAATTGGCGATGTGCGGCACCTGCGAAACGCCTTGTCGCAGGTGCCGCGAATTCATCAGAAGACGACGACCGAGCGGATGGATTTGCCTTCGTGCATCAGGTCGAAGGCGGTGTTGATCTCTTCCAGCCCCATGACGTGGGTGATCATCGGGTCGATCTCGATCTTGCCCTGCATGTACATGTCGACGATCTTCGGCACGTCGGTCCGGCCCTTCGCGCCGCCGAAGGCCGTGCCGCGCCAGTTGCGGCCCGTCACCAGCTGGAACGGGCGCGTGGCGATTTCCTTGCCCGCTTCGGCCACGCCGATGATCACACTGGTGCCCCAGCCGCGGTGGCAGGCTTCCAGCGCCGTGCGCATTACCTCGGTATTGCCGGTGGCATCGAAGGTGTAGTCCGCCCCGCCATCGGTCATCTCGACGATCTTCGCGACAATGTCCTCGCGGCTCATGCCCTTGGTGTTGAGGAATTCGGTCATGCCGAACTTGCGGCCCCATTCTTCGCGGTCGGGATTGATGTCGACGCCAATGATCTTGTTGGCACCGGCAAGCCGCGCACCCTGGATCACGTTCAGACCGATCCCGCCAAGGCCGAACACCACGACATTGTCGCCCACCTGCACCTTGGCGGTATTGGTGACAGCGCCCACGCCGGTCGTGACGCCGCAACCGATGTAGCAGCTTGACTGGAACGGTGCGTCCTTGCGGATCTTGGCGACGGCGATCTCCGGCAGCACGGTGAAGTTCGAGAAGGTCGAACAGCCCATGTAGTGGAAGATCGTCTCGCCCTTGTAGCTGAAGCGGCTGGTGCCGTCCGGCATCAGGCCCTGCCCTTGGGTAGCGCGGATCGCGGTGCAAAGGTTCGTCTTGCCCGACAGGCACGACTTACACTGGCGGCATTCCGGGGTGTAGAGCGGGATCACGTGATCATCCGGTGCGACCGAGGTCACGCCCGGGCCAACCTCGCGCACGATGCCGGCGCCTTCATGGCCCAGGATCGAAGGGAAGATGCCTTCGCTATCGAACCCGTCCAGCGTGTAGGCGTCCGTATGGCAGATGCCGGTGGCCATGATCTCGACCAGGACCTCGCCTTCCTTCGGGCCTTCGAGGTCCACTTCGACAATCTCGAGCGGCTTCTTCGCTTCAAAGGCTACGGCGGCACGGGTTTTCATCGGGATCGCTCCTTGCGTTATTGTCAGTCGTTTCCGGTTTGCGGCCTACCGGAAATTGACAGGGGTTCTACCCCAAATGTCAGCGGGCGGACCTGCTCTCCCAGCCAGTCCGCCCGACAGATGTCGTCAGGTTGAGGCCTTGGCGCGCTCTGCTGCTTCCAGTTCCATATCCTCATCCGCATCGCGGATCGGCATGAAGAAAAGTAGCAGCGCAGCCAGCACCGAGCCGATGCCCATCAGCAGCGAGACGGTGAGCAAATTGTCCACCCCGCCGTTGATATTGTCGAACAGCCAGCCAGCCACGACGGGCGACCCGGCTGCGCCCAGGCGGCCCACGCCAAGCACGAAGCCCGTGCCGCTGCCGCGCGCATAGGCGGGGAAGCTGAGGGCGAAGGCGGCGTAGTAGCCGACGATGGCCGCGTTCGAGAAGAACATGGTGAGCAGCGCGGCGATACGCCAGTCCCACAGGCTTTCGTGACCAAGGCCGAAATAGCCCACGGCAGCAACACCCAGAAGCGCGGCAATGATCGTCGGCGCCTTGATACCGAACTTCTTCAGGAAGAAGCCGAAGATCGCGCCGCCGATGGCCCCGCCGATATTGGCGTAGGTCAGGCTGCTGGCACCCTCTGCCGGGGTGAAGCCGGCCAGCGCCACGATCGTCGGGGCGTTCTTGAGGATGTAGTAGAAGGTGAAGGTGTGGAACATGTAGCCAAAGGCCAGCATCAGCGTGACCGGACGCAGGCGCGGGTTGGCCAGGATGTCCGTTGCCTTGGGCTTGGGGCCGGTTTCCAGTACTTCCGGCAGCGAATCGATCGCCGCCTTGCCGAAGGCCTTCAACGACTTGTTGAGCTTCTCCAGCGCGCCAGCCGGGCGGCGAGCCGCGTAGAAGGCCGGGGTTTCGGGAACCAGGAAGATCACCAGGGGGATCATCGCTGCGGTAACGACAGCACCGAAGATGAACACATCGTGCCAGGTGCCGACAACCAGCAGCCATTCCTGCGCCGCAAAGCCGCCGATCACACCGCCGACCGGATAACCGATAACGTAGAAGGCCATGGAGACAGAGCGACCGGTCGAGCTGGTGACTTCGGCCACCACCGCGTTGGTCGCGGCCAGCATGCCGCCGATGCCGAGGCCGGTGATGAAGCGCCAAAGTACGATATCGGTCAGCCAGCCGGTGCCCGGTACGCCGGGCAGCAGCTGCCAGTAGGTGGCATGGCCTGCCAGCCACATGCCCACAGTCATCACCGCGAGGCAGGTGAGCATGGTAATCTTGCGGCCGTATCTGTCGGCCATTCCGCCGAGGATGACCGAGCCGAAGCCCATGCCGACAAGTTCGGCAGACAGGACCACGCCCAGCTGGGTGCGGTCGATGCCCCATTCGGCCATCATGCCCGGGCCGGCAAAGGCGCTCGACAAGACGTCGAAGCCATCCAGCGCGTTGAGAAACACCATCAGCACCACCACGGCGATTTGCCGCGAGCCCATGGGCGTGTCCTTGATTACTGCAATGGGGTTTGCGCCCCCGGCGGGTCCGGCCATTTTCAGATCCTCTCCTGAACTCTCTCTCGCGCCTTCAATCGTGGATTCGCGCCAGCATTTCCACCAGTTTTTCAATTTCCTCGTCTGTAAAACGGCTTTTCAGCCAGTTTTCATGGCTTTCGATGCAGTGTTTCGCCTGATCAAGCACCTTTTCGCCGGCCCTTGTCAGGGACAGCGCCTGTTTTCGCCCGTCGTTTGGTGAACGTTTGCGCTGCAGATAGCCGCGCTCCTCCAGCCGGTTGACGATGGTCATGGTCGTCGCCCTGTCCATCTGCAACCGGTTGCCCAGTTCGATCTGGGCGATCTGCGGCTGGTCGCTTACCAGCCAGAGGATCGAGACCTGCTTCTGCGTCAGGCCAAGATCGGCAAAAGTCTCGTTGAAATGGCGATAAACCGCGCCATGTGCGAGGCGGATATGGAAACCGACAATGCTGTCCAGCGCGCCGATCGCGTCGCCCGCATCATCCTTGTTCTTGATCAATGCGCCGCTTGCCACGCTATGGTTCCCGTCCATTGGAGTGCCCGCCCTGCGGGTGTCTTGCCTATTTGTTAGTAAAGCATACAATTCCGCGCAAGGAGAGGACTCGAAACACTATGGCGCATTTCCCGGACAATCCGAACTTTACCGGCTTCAACACCCCCAGCAGGATCGAGGCGGATATCGAAGACCTCGTCCATGAAGGCGAGATTCCCAAGGGCATCGACGGCGCATTCTTCCGCGTGCAGCCCGATCCGCAGTTCCCGCCGCTGCTGGGCGATGACATCGCCTTCAACGGCGACGGCATGATCACCCGCTTCCACATCCATGACGGGCAGGTGGACTTCAAGCAGCGCTGGGCCAAGACCGACAAATGGTTTGCCGAACGCAAGGCCGGTCGCGGGCTGTTCGGCAAGTATCGCAACCCCACCACCGATGATCCCTCGGTGAAGGGCATGATCCGTTCCACGGCCAACACCAATGCCTGGATTTACGCTGGCAAGCTGTGGGCGATGAAGGAAGACAGCCCGGCGCTGGTGATGGACCCGGTGACGATGGAAACCGAAGGGTTCGAAACCTGGGAAGGCACGATGAAGAGCGAAACCTTCACCGCCCATCCCAAGATCGATCCGGCCACCGGCAACATGGTGGCCATCGGCTATGCCGCATCGGGCCTGTGCAGCGACGATGTCTCCTACATGGAGGTCGACAGCGACGGAAACCTTGTGCGCGAGAAGTGGTTCAAGGTGCCGTACTATTGCATGATGCACGACTTCGCGATCACCGAGGATTACCTGGTGCTGCACATCGTGCCGTCCACCAGCAGCTGGGAGCGCCTCAACGCCGGCGAGATCCACTTCGGCTTCGATACGACCATGCCGGTCTATCTCGGCATCATCCCGCGCAGGGACGATTTGAAGGACGAGGATATCCGCTGGTTCAAGCGCGACAACTGCTTTGCCAGCCACGTGGTCAACGCCTGGCAGGAAGGCAGCAAGGTCCACTTCGTGATCCCCGAAGCGAAGAACAACATGTTCCCCTTCTTCCCCGATATCCACGGCGCGCCGTTCAACGGTGCCGAAGCGATGAGCAAGCTCACCCGCTGGACTGTGGACATGGCGAGCAATGGTGACGAGTTCGACGAAATCGAACAGCTGACCGAAACCGCCAGCGAATTCCCCCGGATCGACGATCGCTTCGCTGGCGTGAAGACGCGCTACACCTGGGGCCTCGAGATGGACATGAGCCGTCCCAACGAGCTGAAGGGCGGTAGCGCTGGCGGTTTCCTGATGAACTGCCTGTTCCTCAAGGATCTGGAAACAGGCGAAGAAAAGCACTGGTGGTGCGGCCCCGTTTCTTCCCTGCAGGAGCCCTGCTTCATCCCGCGCAGCAAGGATGCACCCGAGGGCGATGGCTGGATCGTGATGCTTTGCAACCGGCTGGAAAACCGCAATTCGGACCTGCTGATCTTCGATGCGCTCGATATCGAAAAAGGACCGGTGGCGACGGTCCACGTGCCTATCCGCCTGCGCTTCGGCCTGCACGGCAATTTCGCCCGTTCGGAAGATATCGGGCTAAAGGCGCCGGAACCGGTGCCCGCCTGATAAAGGCCTTGCCGTTGGGCACTTGATTTCGTCCCTCTCCTTACGCAAACCTGATGACTTGAGGAGAGGGACAATCATGAAAATTCGTCTGGCAATCACCGCCGCTGCACTCGTGCTGGCCGGGTGTGACGCGCAATCCGACATCGCGGTTGCCGATACGGCGCCGATGTCGCAGCAGGAAACCGCAGGCAGCCTTGCGCCGTCGCCTGCGACTATCGCGATGCGCTGGCAATTGCTCAACCCCGACGTCAATTCCTTCACTTTCCGCAACACTCAGGACGTATTCGCCTGGCGCGCGGTGGAAGCTCCCGAAACGCCATGGGAATTGCGCAAGGTAACGGAAGAATTCGCCCTGCCGCTGGCCGATACGGCCGAAGGTGAGGCGGATTATGCCGTCTGGGCGGACCGCACGTTTACCAATGCGTTCATCGTGCTGCGCGACGGACAGATCGTGTTCGAGGATTACCGCAACCGGATGCATCCCGAGACGCCACATATCGGTTTTTCCATGACCAAGACGATCACCGCCATGCTGGTGGGACAGGCGCTGGAGCGCGGCGAGATCGAGAGCCTAGACGACCCGGCGAGCAAATATGTGCCGCAGCTGGCAAGCGGTGCCTATGGCGATGCAACCATCCGCCAGATCCTGCAGATGCGTTCTGGCGCGGACATCATGGAACGCTACGACTTCGGCGAAAACCCCAGCCTTGCCGGACGCATCCACGAAACCGCGATCATCAACAACCAGGCGCGCTTTGCCGATTTCGCAGTCGATATTCCCGCACGAGAGGCGCCGGGCACCTCGTTCAACTATGCCACGCTCGATACGGCGGTGCTCGGCTGGGTGTTGGAAGAAGCGACCGGAGAACGGATCGAAGACCTGATGGAAGCCCGCATCTGGCAACCCATGGGTGCGGAATTCGATGGCCATTTCCTTGCCGATGGTCCCGTGGGCGAAGGCCGGGCGCTCAATGGCATGGGCTTCAACGCCACATTGCGTGATTTTGCCCGCCTGGGCCAGCTGATGCTTGACGGCGGCATGGCTGGCGAAACCCGCGTTCTGCCTGAAGGCTGGGTTGGTCAGATGAGCGAGATGCTCCCCACCGGCGCACCTGCAGGCGCAGGCTATCCCGGCTATGGCTTCCAGACGTGGCAGGTGGATGGCGAGCCGGGTGCCTATTCGGCCGTGGGTCTGGCGGGGCAATACATATATGTGCACCCTGAAACCCGTACCGTGATCGTGAAGCTGAGCTATTATCCGCCGGTCGAGCCGCAATGGCTGGACGGCGAGGTGATCGGCTATTTCGGCAAGGTTGCGAATACGCCCTGATCGCCTGCCCGGCGGGTTTCCTTGCAGGGAACACTGCTACACCAACAATCAAAAGAGGATTGCCGATGATCAAGCCGGAACTGGAGTTTGTGTATGAAGCAGGCGGCGAGCTGGATGAGCCGCGCCAGATCGGCGAGACCTTCGACGGCACGCGCCGGATTATCCCGATCTTTTCCGGGGGGTATGTGAAGGGGCCGAAGATCAACGGCCAGCTGATGGGCAATTCGGCGGACTGGCAGGTGACGCGACACGATGGCGTCACGGTGGCAGACGCGCTTTACGCGATCGAGACCGATGATGGCGAGCTGATCCAGATCCGCAATCGCGGCCTGCGCCACGGACCGGTGGAAGTGATGCAGCGGCTTGTAATGGGCGAGGATGTCGATCCGAGCGAGTATTATTTCCGCACCGTGCCCGAATTCATCGCCCCTAACGGCAAGTATGAATGGTTGAACAAGTCGATCTTCGTCTGCGCCGGTGCGCGTTATGCCAGCTCGATCAGGATGTGGGTCTGGCGCGTTACATGACGCTCCGGATTCCTCGGCTTCCCGGTCAGAATTTGGGAACATGGGCAGTCGGCATGCTTTGACTCACCGTATACCAACGGAGGATCATCCATGCGTTTCACAATTCTGCCCCTTTCCGCGATCGCACTTTCGCTTGCAGCATGCGGGGACACCGTCCCTGCGGCTGATGAGGAATTGCAGGACGAGCTCGCCATGGACGGCATGGAAGCGGTGCAGGCTCAGGAAGCCGTCGCCATGCTCACCATGGCTGACGGGACGGCTGTTGGGGAGGCGCGTGCCACGGGTTCTGCCGGCGGCGTGACCATCAATGTCGAAGCGGTCGGGCTGGAACCGGGCCTGCACGGTGTGCATGTCCACGAAACCGGTTCATGCGAACCCGATTTCGCGGCGGCTGGCGGTCACTGGAACCCCGGTGATACTTCGCACGGGCTGGAAGGTGATGACGGCCAGCACGCCGGTGACATGCCCAACCTCGAAGTGAACGAGAACGGGCTTGGAACGCTCAGCTACATGCTCTCGATCGATGCCACCTGGGACGGGCTGATGACCGGGGACGGTTCGGCCCTCATCATCCATTCCGGCCCTGACGACCAGATGACCGATCCGTCCGGCGATAGCGGGGATCGCATTGCCTGCGGTGTCTTCACCGCACCTGCCTGACAAGAAGGTGTCAGCCCCGGCTGATGCCGGGGCTTTTCACTTGCGCGGTGGCTTTTTCTTGAACGGCTTGCCCTTCCTGACAGGCTTGCCGGGGCCGCCGCCATCGGCGTTGGGCTTGGCGCGATAGGGTTTCGCCCCGCCGCCCTTGCGGTGCGGTTTGGGGCTGACGCGCTGTCCCGCAGGGCCACCAGAATGGCCGCGCCTGCGGTTCTGCCGTGCCATTTCGCGCGGACCGGTGGCTGAGCGTTCGATGCCTATGCTCTCGTCGCCCGCCTCGCGTTCGGCCTCACCGGTGCGGTTGGCGGCATCGGCAAACTTGTCAGCGATATTGCGCGGGATCTGCACGAAGGTTTCAGCAGGGCCGATGCGGATCGCGCCGATCTCGTTCTTCGACACATGGCCGCGGCGGCACAGAGTCGGCAGGATCCACTTCGGGTCCGCGCCCTGGCTTCGGCCGATATCCATCCGGAACCACACCGTATCCTCGAAACCGGATCGGTGGCGCTGCTCCTGGGCGGCCTTGCGCGCTTCGGGCGTATTGGCGGTGAGCTCTTCGGGCTGCGGCAGCTTTGCACGATGCGCATTGACCAGCGCGGCGGCAACTTGCTCTGCGCCGAGTTGCTCCAGCAGGCGTGCACCGAGTTCGCGGTCTTCCTCGTCAATGTCCATCGGCTGCAGCAGTTTTTCGAGCAAGCGTTCGCGATCCTGCTTGCGGATCATTTCTGCTGTCGGCGGGTCCATCCACTCGGCCTCGATCCGCGCATGGCGCAGCATCGATTCCACCCGCTTGCGGCGCGGATAGGGCACGATCAGTACCGCTGTGCCCTTCTTGCCCGCACGGCCCGTCCGTCCCGAGCGGTGCTGCAAAGCCTCGGCGTCGCGGGGAATCTCGACATGCACCACCAGCGATACGCCGGGCAGGTCGATCCCGCGTGCGGCCACGTCGGTCGCCACGCACACGCGGGCGCGACGATCGCGCAGTGCCTGCATCGCGTGGTTGCGTTCGGACTGGGTGTGTTCGCCGGAAAGGGCGACGACGGCAAAGCCGCGCTCCTGCAAGATCGCGTGCAAGTGGCGCACCTTCTCGCGCGTGGCGCAGAACAGGATCGCGGTTTCCGCCTCGTGATAGCGCAGCAGGTTGACCACCGCGTTCTCGACCTCGGGCGGGGCCACGGTCATCGCCTGATAGGCGATATCGCCGTGGCCGCGATTGTCATTGCCGATCGTGGAGATGCGCAGCGCCTCGTTCTGGTAGCGCCCGGCCAGCGCAACGATCTGGCGCGGCAGCGTGGCGGAGAACAGCAGCGTGCGGCGGCCTTGCGGCGTCGCGTCGAGGATTTCCTCCAGCTCTTCGCGAAAGCCCATGTCGAGCATTTCGTCTGCCTCATCGAGCACGGCTGCTCGCAGGCCCGTGAGGTTCAGCGCCCCGCGTTCGAGATGATCGCGCAAGCGGCCCGGCGTGCCGACCACGATCTGCGCTCCGCCGCGCAGGTTCCGCCGTTCCTTCGAGGCGTCCATGCCGCCAACACAAGTGGCGATATGCGCGCCAGCCTCGCGATAAAGCCAGCCGAGTTCGCGGCTCACTTGCAGCGCCAGTTCGCGCGTAGGGGCAATCACCAGCGCCAGCGGGCCGGTGTTGGCGGGCACGCGGCCATTCTCATCGAGCAGGTTCTCCGCCAGCGCGAGGCCGAAGGCGACAGTCTTGCCGGAGCCGGTCTGCGCGGAAACCAGCAAATCGCGCCCATGCGCTTCTTCCACCACCACGGCGGACTGGACATCGGTGAGGCCATCATAGCCACGGGCGGAAAGGGCGCTGGCGAGCAGCGGCGGAAGGTGCGAAAAAGGCATTGTTCAGGGCTTTCAGTCGCAGCGGCGGATGCACTCCAGCCTGCCGCGCAATAGGGTCTTTGGCCGAATCCCCCGATTGGGGAAACGGACCTTCGCGGGCGCCCCTACACGCAATTTGCGCGAAAAGCTTGTCCTGTTATTGGCTGACGTGTCAGGCGATGCGGATATCGAGCAGGGTCGGCGTGTTCTGGCCAAAGCTCCAGCCCAGCGCATCGTCCAGTTCATCCACGCTGGTAACGGTGCGCGCCGCCACGCCCTGCGCCTCTGCCAGCTTTGTGAAATCGAGGCCGGTCAGGTCGCAGCCAGGAACGTGGTTCATGCCGAATTCGCCCGAAAAACCGGTGAGCGCAGCGTAGGCCGAGTTGTTCAGGATGCAGAAGCTGGTGTTGGTCTGCTCCTGAAACGCCGTGAACAACCCCTGGATCGTGTACATCGCAGCGCCATCGCCCAGCACCGCGATCACCTTGTCATCCTGCCCCATGGCAACGCCCAGCGCACCGGGCAGCGAATAGCCAAGGCCGCCGCTGGCGCAGGAATAGAAGCCGCCCTCGCGGGTGATCGGAAGGGTGACATGCTCAGGACCGCGCGCGGTGGGCGCTTCTTCCACGATCACTGCCTCTTGCGGGCGCAATGCGGCCAAGCGTTTGAGTACATAGGCCGCGGTCATTTCCGGATCGGGATCGATCAGCTGGTGCGTCGTCCCGGTGAAATCGCGTGCGGGCAGTCGCTCTGTCAGGCTCTCAAACCCATTGCGGATATCGCCCAGCACACCGCTGCCGCCGGGAAGGTTGGAAAGGTGCTGCGGATCATCGGACAGCGCCATCAGCTGTGCACCTTCGGGCCAGTGCGGGCCGCTGCCCTCTACGTGATAGGTAAATACCGGCGCGCCTGCGACCAGGATTGCATCATGCGGGGCAAGCGCGTCGCGGATCTGGTCTCGCCATGCGTTGAGGAAGCCTGCGAATTGCGGATGGTCCTCGGGGAAGGTCTCGCGCGCGGCATAGGGCGCCGCCCAGACCGACAGGCCGGTTTTTTCGGCCAGCGCAATTGCGGCATCCCATGCGCCGCCATTGGCGGCTGCCGTGCCGATCACCAGTGCGGGATTCTTCGCATCCTTTATCATCTCGGCGATGCGGCTGATCCCGGCGGGATCGGGCATGGTGCGCAAGCTCAGGTCCGGCAGGGCGGGCATGGCGCATTCGCGCTCCCAGTCATCCACCGGGATGGACACGAATACCGGACCCATAGGCGGGGTCAGCGCCACGGCGAAGGCACGCGCCAGCGCGAGCGGTACGTCCTCGGCTCGCGCAGGTTCGATGGCGAACTTGACGTATGGCCGCGGGAATTCGGTCGGGCGTTCCGCGCCCAGGAACGGGTCATGCGGCAGGATCGAACGCGCCTGCTGGCCAGCGGTCACCACGATGGGGGCGTTGTTCTTCCAGGCGGTGAAGAGGTTGCCCAGCGAATGGCCCGTGCCTGCCGAAGAATGGAGGTTCACCAGCGCAGGCTTGCCGGAAGAGCGGGCAAAGCCATCGGCCATCCCCATGACCACCGCTTCATTGAGGCCCATCACATATGGGAAGGGCATGCCTTTGAGCATCGGCAGTTCGGTGCTGCCCGGATTGCCGAACAGGCGGTCCACGCCGAAATGCCGGAATACGGCAAAGCTTGCTTCTCTAACGTTGGTCATTGTTCTCTCAGACTTGTTCGCCACCTGCACGGGCGCGTTCGAGGATGCTGTCTTCGTCCTTGCGGAAGCGCCACAGCACGATCAACAACAGGATCACGATGAACGGGCAGACAAGGTTCACCGAAATGATCGCATTGGCGAGGTCGCCGCCGTTCTGGTCCGAAATGATACCCACGAAATAGGGGCCAAGGCCAAGGCCGAGCAGCGTCTGGATGATCATGTAGGTGGAGAAGGTGATGCCCCTCATGCGCGGCAGCACCAGCCCCAGCATCAGCGCATAAGCGGGCGGCAGCCACAGCGTCAGGATCAGGCTGTAGATCACGAAGCGCAGGTAGAAATCGCCCGTTGTCTCGGCGCTGTATGTCCAGATGCCGAAGAAGGGGCTGATCGCGAGGCTGGCGAGGACCAGCCACACCATGCCGCGCTGGCCCATCTTTCCGGAAAGGAAATCGGACAGCGGGCCAGCCACCAGCGGGCCGATCACGCCGAGGAAGGCTGCGAGCAGGCCGAACTGAACGCCCGCCTGCGCCGGAGTGAGGCCGAAGTCGCGGATCAGCAGCGAAGGGGTAAAGCCCATCACGCCGTAATTGATCGCGGTCTGCAATCCGCCCATCACCATCAGCAGGATCAGGCTGGGGCTGAGGATCACATTGTAGGCTGGGCGATCAGTCAGCTTGAAGCTCTGGAACAGGTTGAGCACGACAAAGGCACCGAATGCGGCGACGCCCCATTGCAGGACGTGGGGGTCAAGCTGGAAGCCATAGATGTCGAGCGCCGGGCGCGGTGAGTAGCCTTGCGTGATCGAGACAAGCGCGTAGGCACCTGTAAGGATCACGGCCAGTCCGACGAGGTTGATCGTCCATTGCTTCGCCCCGGCATCGCGCCGCCACAGGTAATACCAGTTCGTGCCGGGTACGACAGATCCGAGGACATTGGCGCTGGCCTTGAACGGGGCAGGGTCAGGCGGGGTCTCGATCCCGTCCATCGCGCCGCGAACCGGCTCCTTCAGGCGATAGATCAGGTAGGCCAGCGGAAACCCGGGGAGGGAGGCGACGATGAAGGCGAATTGCCATCCGGCAAAATCCATCGGCGCGCCGCCGTCTGCGTAGCGGGTGTCCCACCATTCGGCGACGATGCCGCCCACGGTCATCGACAGGCCGAGGCCGAGTGCGAGGCCTATGCCGAGCCCTGCCATGCCCACACCGCGACGGCTCTTGGGAAAGGTATCGAAGATGATCGAATTGGCGGCTGGCTGCGTCGCGCCTTCGCCAATGCCCACGCCGATGCGCGAAATGGCAAGCAAGGCAAATCCGCTGGCAAAGGCCGCCATCCCGGCAAACAGGCTCCAGGTGGCGAGGCAGATGGCGAGCAGCTTTGTACGCACCCAGCCATCCACCAGGCGACCCAGCGGCAGCGAGAACAGCGCGTAGAACAGCGCGAACACGGTGCCGTAAAGCAGCCCAAGCTCTGCATCGCCAATGCCCAGGTCTTCGCGGATATTGGTGGCGAGGATCGACAGTATCTGCCGGTCGAGCAGGCTCATCGCCTGCGCGGCGGAAACCAGCGTCAGCGCATACCAGCCATAGCGGCTGACGCGGTTCGCATCAGCTTTCGTGTCGGCGCTTGTGGCCATAGTCTCGATCCTCTCCCTCCGCGCCAGACTGCGCCAGAACTTACAGTTTGAACAGGCCTTCCGCGTTGGTCTGGAAGAATTTCTTCAGCGTTTCTGCGGGCAGGTCCATATCGTCCAGCAGTTCCACCTCGGCAGGCACATACTGATAGGGATAGTCCATCGCATACATCACGCGGTCTTCGCCCATGACGTCCATCATCAGGCGGATCGAGGCGGGAGAGGGCAAGCCGCTGGTGGTGCCCCAGACATTGTTGCGCAGGTAATAATGGAGCGGGTGCTGCAAGGGCTTCAGGCGCTCGTAACGCTGCGAGCGGACACCGGCGTTGAACATGTAGTTCAGCCGGTCGATCCAGAACGGCAGGCCTTCCGCACCGTGGCCCAGCACCAGCTGCAGGTCCGGATAGCGGTCAAACACGCCGGTCGTGAGCAGGCGCAGGGCGTGGTAGCTGGTTTCGATCGCAAAGCCGAAAACGGCGCCTTCAAGGCCTGCTTCCACCATGCCGCCGATCATGTTGTCGGGCGGGCCTTGCGGGTGGATGTAGAGCGGGATGCCTTCTTCGGCGCAGGTGCGCAGGATCGGGTCGAACTGCGGCTCGTCGAGATAGGTCCCGTGGGTGTGGCTGTTCACCTGCACGCCGTGGAAGCCCAGCTCGGCCTTGCCGCGCTTCAGTTCTGCAGCGGACCATTCCGGGTCCTGCGGGGCGATGGCGGTCATGCCGTAGAAACGATCGGGATATTTCTCGCACGCCGCAGCGAGCTGGTCGTTGGCGCGGCTTGCGATGCCTTTCGCTTCCTCGACATCGTGGATCGACTGCACGCCGGGGCTGGTCAGCGCCAGCACCGCCTTGTCGATTCCGGCATCGTCCATCGCTGCGATGCGCAGTTCGCCAAGATCGAGCAGGCGCTCGCGGATGAAGGTCGTGCGTTCTGAGGGCGAGGTTCCGTAGAAACCCCACAGGGACACGGTGCCCTTGTCGGCCTTGCCTTCCTTCACCAGCCGCAGGATCGCGTCCATCTGCTCGGCAGTGGCAAAGGCTTCCTCTGTGGCGATGCGCAGGTAGCCGCGATCACCGCCGGTCTTGAGTTCGTGAGACATTTTCAATTACCCCTCGTGAACCGCTTTCAGCACCATGCAGGCTTTCACGCCTTCGGGGCCGTCTTCGCTGCCGTGGCCGGACCACTTCACCCCGCCGAACGGAGCATCCGCGCCGCCGATCATGTGGGTGTTGACGCCAACCATGCCGGCTTCGAGCTGGTCTGCCAGGCGGCGCTGGCGATAGACATCGTTCGTCCAGCTGTAAGCGGCGAGGCCATAGGGCAGGCGGTTTGCCTCGGCGATCATGTCTTCTTCCGAACGGTAGGGATTGATGATCGCGACGGGGCCGAACGGCTCCTCGTTCATGATGTCGGCATCCAGCGGCACTTCGGAAATGACGCTGGGCTCGAAGAAGAAGCCCTGGTTGCCGATGCGCTTGCCGCCGGTGCCCAGCTTGGCGCCCTTGTCCACCGCATTGGCGATGAACTTGTCGATCGCTTCGGGTCGGCGCGGGTTGGCCATCGGGCCCATGGTGGTGCCATCGACCAGGCCATCGCCCACGACCTGCGCCTTGGCACCTTCGATAAAGCCGTCACGGAACTTCTCGAACACGTCTTCCTGCACGATGAAGCGCGTGGGCGAAACGCAGACCTGACCGGCATTGCGATACTTGCCGCCCACGCAATTCTGCAGCGCCTTGTCCACGTCAGCATCGTTGAACACCAGCACCGGGCCATGTCCGCCCAGTTCCATGGTGGTGCGCTGCATGTTCTCGGTGGCGAGACGGGCGAGGTGCTTGCCGACAACGGTCGAGCCGGTGAAGGACAACTTGCGGATGATGGGCGAGCCGAGCAGGTGGGTGCTCACTTCATCGGGCACGCCGAACACGGCCTGCGCCACCTCCTTGGGAAGGCCAGCATCGAGCAGGCACTGCAGCACGCCAAGCGCGGATGCCGGGGTTTCCTCGGCACTCTTGAGGATGACCGAACAGCCCGCGGCAATCGGCGCGCCGAGCTTGCGGCCCGGATTGCCGAGCGGGAAGTTCCACGGCGCGAATGCGGCAACGGGGCCGACCGGTTCCCACCGCACGGTGGAGCGGGTGCCCTCAGGCCGCACCAGTTCGCGGCCGTAGATGCGCGAGCATTCGCCAGCGTAGAAATTGAACAGGCCGACGTTCATCATCAGCTCGATCTTGGCTTCGTGAACCGGCTTGCCTTCTTCCATGGTGGCGATGCGGGCCATGTCGTCCGCCCGCTCCATCATCAGGCGGGCCGCGCCCTGCAGCACATGCGCGCGCTCCTGCGGGGTGGACTTGCGCCAGATCCTGAAACCGCGCTGCGCGACTTCGAGCGCACGGTCGAGGTCTGCCGCCTCTGCAAGCGGAAGTTCGGCCAGCGTTTCGCCCGTCACCGGATTGACGACATCAAAGGTGCGGCGGCCACCGCCGGACACCTTCTCGCCATCGATGATCATGTGGAGGGAGGGATAGTCGGTCATCATGCGCTCCTGTGCGAGGGAAAGGCGGCAGGTCGCACGGCGCTTGCTCTATGGAAAGCGCGTCAATGACCCTACGACTCTCCCAATTCGTAAGTTGTGCTTACAATTGTGAGGGCGCGGGCGCGCTGTCAACGGGGTCTATCGTCGAACCCTATCGACCCAGCGCCTCCAGCCGTTCCACTTCCTCGCCATAGGGCTTGATCGCGCGCCACATGAAGAAGGTGGCCGTGGGCATGAACACGCCTGCCACGATCAGCAATGCCTGCCACAGCTTCTGCGGATCGCCCACAACCAGATCGCTGACCGTGCCGATCACGAAACTGCCCATCGCGCCGAAGAAGGTGAACATGAACAGGTAGAATGCCGTCACCTGCCCGCGCATTTCATTGGGGGCGATGCGCTGGATCGCGGCGTTCTGTGCCGGGGCTCCGGCAAGGCCGCACAGCGCCGTCATCGCCATGCAGAACAGCGCAAGCTCGCCCGTCGGCATCAGCGGCGCAGCGATGGCGAAGGTGGTGGTGCAGGTGAAGATGATCGCGCAGGCACGGATGTTCCCGTCCTTGTACTTGCGGTTCATCCAGCTGACGAAAATCCCGCCCACGATGATGCCGGTGATGCTGGCAGCAAAGATCAGCGGGCCCAACAGGTTGCCGATCTCCGCCTCGTCCCAGCCATAGGTGCGGGTGATGAACGGCACGCGCCAGGCGGGCAGCCCCTGGCTTTCGATGGCAGATAGCGCCAGCGCGCCGAACAGCGGCCAGTAGACCGCGCCGCGCACATTGATCGCCTTCAGCGCGTCGAGACCGGTGAAGGCGAGGATCTTGCGGCCGATGGGCGCATCTTCGGGCAGCAGCCTTGTCGCATCGGGCGGAAGGCGGCGCGGCGGCTCTCGCACCATCAGGAACAGCACCGCGGCAAACAGCCCCGGTGCGCCAATCATCAGCAGGATCAGCTGCCAGCTGAAGATTTCGAGACCAAGAAAGCCGATCCGCTCTGGCATGGTGTCAGTCCAGGCGATCAGCTGCCCGCCGCCCCAGGTGCCGAGCGACTGGCCCAGCACGAAGCCGACCTGCACCAGCGCGAAGACCAGCGGCGTGCGGATCGGGCGGAAAGCGTCAGCCAGCAACGAGTAGGAGCCCGGCCCATGCGCCGCACCGCCCGCGCCCACGAACAGACGTGTGCCGACCAGTTGCGAGAAGCTCTGCGCCAACCCGCCCAGCGCGGTGATGAAGCCGACCACCGCGATCCCGGCGGACAGCACATATTTGCGCGGATAGATATCGACGAGGCGCGACAGCGGGATGCCGACGAACACGAAAGCGACCACGCTGGCCGGGCCGAGCAGGAAGCCCAGCGCGGTATCGCTAAGGCCGAAGCTGCCCTTCATCTTCTCGGCCAGCATGGCGAAAACCGTGGTGTCGAAGAAAGTGATGAACATGGTCAGCACGATCACGAACAGCGCAAACCAGCCCCTGCCCTCGCTCGGCCATGGCATTGGCGCGGCTTGTGCCTTGACTTCATCGCCCGCGATGGTTGCTGCGGGCGCACCCGGGGTTAGCGCCATTGGGAATGCCTCTTCCGTTTCCGTTTTCTCGCCACTGCCCTTCGCATCCCCGGCTGCGGAAGGCATAGACGCAGATCAAACAAGCGTCGCAAATTGTCGCGATTCGTATTCGAGAGGAGAAGCTGAATGAAATATCCGGAGAACTACGCGCAGGACCGTGCCGAGATCGAGGATCTCATGTCGCGCTACCTGTTCGCCATGGATTACAATGACTTCGATACCTACGCCGATACCTTCACCGAGGATGGCACGCTGGATTATGCCACCGGTTCGGTGACGGGCCGCGAAAACATCCGCGCCGAAGCCAGGCTGTTCAAGGAGCGCGTCGGCAAGATGTTCGTGGATACGGACGGCAACCCCTCGCTGCTGCGCCACGTGCTGTGCCATTCGACGATCCGCGTGGAGGGCGACAAGGCGTGGCACACCGGTTTCTGGTTCGAGTTCGACAACTCGGGCGAGCGCAACGCCGCCGGTCGCCAGACCATCGAGATGGGCACCTATGGCATTTACGAAGACCAGCTGAAGCGCGTCGATGGAGAGTGGAAGTTCTACTATCGCAATATCCGCAATGAATTCCTCGAAGGGCGCGACTCCGGCACCGTGAACCCGGTGCTGGCGATGGACGCGGCGGCAGCAAAGTAAGCCCGGGTGAAGGCGCCATTCATCTGGCCGGGGCTAGGGGGCGGGCGATGAAACGCCTGCTCCTCGCCTGTGCCCTTGCCATTTGCGCCGCGCCCCTTGCCGCGCAACCGGCAGAACCCGTTCGACTCAACCTTGAGCAACGCATGCTGGTGCGCTGTTCCGCCGCCTTCGCCATGGTCGCTTTCAGCCAGGAGAATGGCGACGCGCAGGCGCTGCAATATCCGCCGCTGGGCGAACGCGGGAAGGAATTCTTCGTGCAGGCCAGCGCGCGGGTGATGAGCGAGACGGCGCTGGATATTGAAGGCATCGAAGCGCAATTGTCTGCCGAGGCGCAGGATATCCACGACAAGGGCGATCTGCCGCGCGTGATGCCACCTTGTCTTGAACTTCTTGAGCAATCAGGATTGTAGTCCAATCGCGCATGCTGCAAGAGCGGAAGTTCCATGTGGACGCTGTATCACTTTCCCCTTTGCCCGTTTTCCCGGAAGACCCGCCTTGCCTTGAGCGAGAAGGAAGTCGGCTTCGATCCGGTGGGCGTGCAGCCCTGGGATGCACCGGATGATTTCTACCAGCTGAACCCCGCTGGCCGCACGCCGGTTCTGCACGATGCCTCTGCTCGCATCACGCTGGTCGATAGCCAGGCGATCTGCGAATATCTGGAAGAGACGGTGGACCGGCGCCCGCTGGTGCTGGGAAGCGCCGTGCAACGCGCCGAAATCCGCCGACTTGTCGCCCTGTTCGACCAGATTTTCTTTGCCGATGTCACCCACCCGCTGATGCATGAGAAGATGAAGAAGCGGCTGATCCTGCGAACCGCACCTGATTCGGGCACGCTGCGCAATGCCATGCGGCTGGCCCACGAACATCTCGACTATATCGATTGGCTGGTCGGTTCGCGCCGCTGGCTGGCGGGCACGCAATTGAGCCTCGCCGATTTCGCCGCTGCGGCCCAGCTGTCCGTGGTCGATTACCTCGGCGGGCTGGACTGGAGCGGGCATGACGAGGCGCATGGCTGGTATCGCGTCATGAAGAGCCGCCCCAGCTTCGGCCCCCTGCTGGCGGACAAGATGGAAGGCCTGCCGCCGCCGCGCCATTATGCGGACGTGAACTCCTGAAGGCTGTTTCCAATCATTTCCCGTGGGATAAGTGACCTCCTGCAAGCTGAGCAGCGTTCACCCTGCGTTACGTTTGGCTTATGCAAAGGGGCAGCATAGTTATGACCGCTCGCGGGCGCTGCATTCCTGCGCCTGACCGGTTGGAAGGGGCCAGATGGCTGTAAAAAGGGGCTCGCGCTCCAGAGCATCCCGGAAGAAAAAACCCGCAGCCGCGGCAAATCGCGGCTGGAAGGGCACTTTCTGGCTGTGGTTCAGGCGGCTGTTCATCGCCGGTGTTGCTGTCGGCATCCTTGGTGCAATAGCGCTGGGCACGGCGGTGTTCTTTGCCCAGCGCGACATGCCGTCCTATTCCGCGCTCATGTCCAGCCAGACGGGGCAATCGATCATCGTGCGCGCGCGCGACGGGTCAGAGATCGTCGCTCTCGGCCCTTCCTATGGCGAATGGCTGCATGACGATGAAATCCCTGCCGTAATGAAGCAGGCGATGGTCAGCGTGGAGGACCACCGTTTCTATTCGCATCCCGGCATCGACCCGCTGGGCCTGGCGCGCGCTGTCTATAATGCCTTCAGCGAGGACCGGCAGGTTTCCGCCACCTCCACCATAACCCAGCAGCTGGCGCGGAATATCTTCCTCAATTCCAACCGCACATGGGATCGCAAGCTCAACGAGGCGATCCTGGCGCTGGCGCTGGAATGGAAATTCTCCAAGGAACAGATCCTCGAGCTTTATCTGAACAAGGTCTATTTCGGCGGCGGGGCCTATGGCATCGATTCCGCCAGCCGCAAGTTCTTCAGCCATTCCGCGCGTGAACTGAGCCTGGAGGAAGCGGCGATCATCGCCGGTCTTGTGAAAGCGCCGAGCCGTTACTCGCCAACCGCCGATGTCGATGCTGCAGTCAGCCGCGCCAATGTGGTGGTGGGACAGATGGTTCGTTACGGCGATCTGGACCCGGCGCTCGCTCGCACGGTCGATGTTGAAGCCGTAAAACTGCGTGAGGAGGCTGGCCAGGATTCGATCCGCTATTTCACAGACTACGTCCTGCCCCAGCTGGACCTGCTGCTCTCTGGCGAGACGTTCGAGCCGATCGAGGTGTGGACCACGATTGACACCGGCATGCAAGCGGCTGCCACCACTGCCATCCAGTCCAACGTCCCCAATGGCACACAGGGCGCGCTGGTCAGCCTTGACCGCGACGGTGCGATCCTGGCGATGGTGGGTGGTACGGATTACGTTACCAGCAATTACAACCGCGCGGTAACCGCGCTGCGCCAGCCGGGGTCTTCGTGGAAGCTGTTTGTCTATCTCGCCGCGCTCGAGGCAGGTTATGTTCCCAGCTCTTCGGTCAAGGATGTGCCGGTAACAATTGACGGCTGGAGCCCGCGCAATTCCAACGGGCGCTTCACTGGCGAGATCGATGTGCGCACCGCCTTTGCCTATTCGGTCAACACGGTGGCGGCGCAGCTGGGCAATGAGGTCGGTTTTTCCAACGTGGCCAACATGGCGCGCCGCTTTGGCATCACAACAGAGATTTCGAGCTATCCGTCCATGGTTCTGGGAACCAATGAGGTCCGCTTGATCGACATGACGCGCGCCTTTGCTGCCGTGTCGGCACGCGGTCAGTCGATCGAGCCCTATGGCATCATCCGCGTGACGACTGCCGATGGCGAGGAGCTCTACAAGCGGCAGGAACCGCGCCGCTATACGCTGGTGCCCGATTATGTCGCAGCCGGCATTACCGACCTGCTGCAGACCGCCGTCAACACCGGCACCGGTCGCGCGGCGCAGATCGGGAGGCCCGTTGCCGGCAAGACCGGCACCACCAGCGATAACAAGGACGGCTATTTCGTCGGCTTCTCCAGCGGTATCACCACCGGCGTGTGGATGGGCCGGGATGACAACGCCCGCGTGGCTGGCCTGCAGGGCGGCACCGCGCCCGCGCGCGCCTTTGCTGCCTTCATGCGCTATGCCGTGCGCGACCGGCCGGAAGAGGAATTCGATACCGACCTGCAGTTGCCCGAATGGCAATTGGAGCCCGATGACGAGTTCTATTTCGGCGATCCGGGCGACTATTACTACATCGACGAGCAGGGCAATTTGATCGAGCCGGATGGTACGCGCGTTATCCAGGGAGGCGCTGGCGTTGTCGAAGGAGAAGGCAGCAATCAGGGGCGGCAGGGGTCCACTGTCCAGGGGAATTCAGTCGACACCATGGGCCTGCCCGAACCGCCGCAAGCTGCGGACGATGACTTCCTCGAGCGGGCGACTGGCGGTGCCTTGCCTGAAGATGATGGGCGCGGGAACGTGACTGTGCGGCGCGGGGCTGATCCACCGCGCGGCGCACCGTAAGGGGCCTGGCAAAGGGCAAGAGAAAGGGCCGCTCCCCGAAAATGGGAAGCGGCCCTTTTCATTGGGCTGGCGTGGAGCGGCTGGCTCCGCGCGCCTTGTCAGTCCTCGTCGCGCAAGCGGATGGGCACGGTGCGGGAAGGCTGGTTGCGCGGGTTGATGCGCATCAGCATGGCTTCGCGACCGTCTTCCTGCACAGCGCGGATCTGTGCTTCCAGTTCGGCCTGTGTCAGCACTTCCTGGTAGTTCGCGCTCTCGATCACCATCCCGCGCGACAGGCCCTTGCGAGCTGCATCGGAATTGCTGTCGACGTCGATGATGACAAGGCCTTCATAGTTGCTATTGCCCAGCTGGCGCGCGATTACCGGGGTGATCTCGCGCACGCGCAGGCCCAGTACGTCCTCGATCAGCTGGCTTTCATCTTCTGCCTGCGGCGGTTCCGGCTCTTCCGCATCGGGATTGAACTGCTGTGCTTCCAGCTCCTCGCGGCTCGGACGTGTGCCCACGGTGACGCGCACCGTCTGCCGCTCGCCATCGCGAATGAACTCGATCGGCACGCGCGTGCCCGGTGCGATGTTGGCGACGAGATAGGACAGGCTCTGATCACGCGTGATCGGCTCACCATCTACCGTGATCACCACGTCACCGGCCCTCAGGCCAGCTTCCTCTGCAGGTTCACCCGGCTGCACCGCCTGGATGAACTCGCCGCTGTTTTCGGGGATGCCAAGCGCGTCAGCATAATCCTCGTCCACCGGCACGATCTGCACGCCGAGATAGCCGCGCTCGATCTCGTCACCATTGATCAGCGCCTCGACGATCGGGGCAGCGACATTTGCCGGAATGGCAAAGCCGATCCCGATATTGCCGCCGGTCGGCGAAATGATGTTGTTGTTGATGCCGATGACATTGCCCTGCATGTCGAACAGCGGGCCACCGGAGTTGCCCGAGTTGATGCTGGCATCGGTCTGGATATAGCGGTCGAACGCACCGCGCCGCCCGGTCGTCCGGTTGATGGCAGACACGATGCCTGCGGTAACGGTGCCATCGAGGCCGTAGGGGTTGCCGATAGCGATCACCCAGTCACCCACACGCGCTTCGGTTGCTCCACCCATGTGGACGAAGGGGAAATCATCGCCTCGAGTAATCTTGAGCACCGCAAGGTCGCTGTCCGGATCGGTTCCGACAAGCTCCGCCTCGTATTCATCGCCGTTGGACAGCTGGACCGTCACTTCTTCCAGCGTCAGCCGCCCGTCGGGCCGGACCACGTGGTTGTTGGTGACGATGTAGCCATCGGCCGTGACAATGAAGCCTGATCCGAGTGACTGGCCTTCACGCGTAACCGATCCGCGCCGTCCTTCGATGGTCAGGCTCTGCCTGGTGGAAATATTGACCACCGCGGGCATCAGCGCCTGCGTCAGCTCGGCAAAGCTCGATGGGGCACCGGCAGCGGGCACCGCATCGGCGATCTGCAGATCATGGTTCTGCGCTACCTGCGCGCCTGCCGGAAAACCGGTGATCAGGCTGATGGCTGCCCCGCCGGCAAGCAGGGCCGAGGTGATGCCGTAAGAATATCGCACTGGCTTCACGTCCTTGTTCATCCTCTTGTTTCGTGTTCTCATCCCGGCTCCCTTATCGAGGGCGCGGGAATGGCTAAGTCCCAGACAGGCATACCTGCCAGACGCGCCTGAACAGGTTTTGAACGACAAGTGTAGTCGATCGTTCCCGACAGCCCGCTCAGTCTCCGCGGAACTGGCGCAGGTACTCGTTATCCGGGCTCATGATGATGGCGCTCGCGCCCTCGCCAGTCTCGAACGCCGAGCGGTAGGACTGCATGGCGCGGTAGAAATCATAGAACGCCGGATCGCGGTTGTAGGCATCGGCATAGATGCGCGCGGCTTGCGCATCGGCTTCGGCACGGATGATCCGTGCATCGCGGCGGCCACCGGCGCGGATCGTTTCGGCTTCTTCCAGCCTGTCGGATTCCATGCGGGTGAAGGCTGCCTGCAGCGGCGTGCCATCGGGCAGGTCAGCGCGCTTGATGCGCACGTCGAGCACCTGCGCGCCATATTGCCGGGCGGACCGGTCAAGCTGCGCGGTGATGTTGGTCATGGCAGTCGTGCGCGCATCGGACAGCAGGTCCGCAAAGGTGCGACGGCCCAGTTCCTGGCGCAGCACTGATCGCAGGATCGGCTCCAGCTGGGTGCGCAGGCGCCCCTCGTCACCGGTGGTTTCGACCATCAGCACCGGATCGATGATGCGGAAGCGGGCATAGGCATCCACCTCGAGGCGCTGCTGGTCCACGGCAAGCACCTGTTCGCGCTCCATGTCCAGATCGAGCACGCGGCGATCGACCATCTGCACCCGTTCATACACGGGGATGCGATACCAGATGCCGGCACCGGTCTGGCCGTAAGGGTCAGCCGGGTCGAAACGGTTGATCGTGTAGACCGGCTGGCCGGCGCGGATCTTCACGCCCTGGTGCGTTTCGGGGACCACGACCAGCGTGGTGAGCGCCACGACGACCACTGCGAGTACGGCGAGGATGGTGAACTTGTGATTTTCCCACATGTTACTGGCCTCCTGCCGGCTGGGCTTGCGGTGTGGCGGCAGCTTCCTGCGCATGGCGGCGAATTTCGGGAAGCGGCAGGTATGGCGTCACGCCATCGGCTTCCACAATGGTCTTGTCGGTCTTTGAAAGCACGGCTTCCATCGTTTCGTAATAGAGGCGCTGGCGCGTGACCTGCGGGGCCAGGCGGTATTCCTCGTAGATATTGTTGAAAGCGGCTGCCTCACCCTCTGCGCGGGCGAGCTGCTGCTGTTCGTAACGGCGCGCGTCGTTCATGTCGCGCTCGGCGTCCTGGCGCGCGGCCAGCACGTCGTTGAAGGCCTCGATCACTGCTGCAGGCGCGTCGGTCTTCTCGATTTCGATACCCTGCACGGCGATGCCCGATTCCAGCGCATCGAGTACGGCCTGCATGTTCGTGCGCACGTTCAGTTCGATATTGGCGCGGCCTTCACCCGTCAGCACGGTATCGAGATTCTGCTCCGCGATCGCGGCGCGCATGGCGGCTTCGGCCACTTCGTTCACCGTGTCCTGCGGTTCGGCCAGCTGGAACCGGTACAAGGTAAGGTCCTTGATGTTCCAGCGGATAAGATAGCTCAGGTCGACCAGGTTCTGGTCCGCCGTGAGGATCAGCTTTTCTTCCTGCGCGTTCTCGGGAATGCGTTCGAGGCGGATTTCGCTGACATTTTCCACATCGACCACATGCAGGGGCCAGGGCAGCGTGAAGTTCGTGCCCGGTCCCAGGCCATGCGAATAGCGCCCGCCAAGCCATGTCACGATGGCGCGTTCCTGCGGCTGGATGAAATGGACGCTGGAGAAAATCAGCCATACGGCCACGATTCCGGCAACTGCCAGCGGGAACAGGCTTCGGCCGCCGGGACCGGTCGGCATGCGGAAGTTCGGGCCGCCACCGCCGCCGCCAGCGCGACGCGGGCCTTCGGGGCCGCGATTCTTGAAGATATCTTCTATCGAGGCAGAGCGGCGCGGGCGATCTCCCTGTCCGCCGCGCTCACCGCCCGAGCCGCCACCCGGCAGCCAGGGGTTGCGCGGGCCGTCGCTTCCGCCGCCGCTGGACGGAGCATCATCCGAGGGGCCATCGCCCCCGTCGTCTCCGCCGCCATTGCCACCACTGGACCCGGGCTTGCCCCAGGGATTGCGCTTTCCGGCCATGGCCAGTGCGATCCTTTCGATAAATCCGCCTGATCTCTCCATGCCAACCTGTATAGGTAGGAAATCGGCAAAAAACAGGGGAGGGGCGTGCAATTTTCGCTGCATGGCGCGCCAACAGTCGCTAGCAGGGGCGCCATGAGCAATACAGAAGCTGTCCAGCAAGCCATTCCCGCAGAACTTTCCGGCATGGTCCGATCAGCGAAATTCGCTGATGGCGTGGCCACGATCATCGCTGATGCAGGCGGCCTTGGCCGCAGCGCAGCGGCGCAGTTGCAGAAGGAACTGGAAGAGGCGGTCGGCGCGGTCGAAGGCGTGAATGAAGTGCGCGTGGCGCTGATGGCGGACAAGGTGAAGCGCCGCATCATTGCAGTGGGTTCAGGCAAGGGCGGTGTGGGCAAGAGCACGCTCACGGCCAATCTTGCGGTTGCGCTGGCGAAGCTGGGCAAGAAGGTCGGCGTGGTCGATGCCGATATCTACGGCCCCAGCCAGGTCATGCTGCTCGATCCCGCACGCTCTCGTCCGAAAGCGGAAGGCAACACGCTGATCCCGGTGGAGAGCGAGTTCGACGTCAAGCTGCTGTCGATGGCACAGCTGGTCGAAGGCGGGAAGGCCATCGCCTGGCGCGGGCCGATGGTGGGGCAGGCGCTGACGCAGATGATGGAAGCGGACTGGGGCGATGCTGAAGTGCTGCTGGTCGACCTGCCGCCGGGCACGGGCGATGTGCAGCTGACCATGATGCAGAAGTTCAAGCCCGATGCTGCGGTGATCGTCACCACTCCGCAGGACTTGGCGCTGATCGATGCCACCCGTGCGATTGACCTGTTTCGGCAGGCTGAAATTCCTGTCGCTGGTATCGTCGAGAACATGGCCGGCTATGCCTGCCCGCATTGCGGCGAAGTGTCTGATCCCTTCGGCGCAGGCGGTGCGGAATCGGCGGCGCAATCCATGGGATATGAGTTCCTCGGCCGTGTTCCGCTGCACGTGGCCATCCGCGTGGCCAGCGATACCGGCACACCGCCTGCCGCCAATGATGGCGAACACGGCGAGGCATTCACCGAGATCGCGGCGCGCCTCGCCGTCTGGCTGGACGCACGGCAAGGCTGACGGCATTCTCGTGGCGATCAAGGAGGGCAGGCGAGGGTGAAGCTGACGCGGCGCAATGTGCTGGCCGGAGCTGCCGTTGGCGGCGGGCTGCTTGTCGCCTGGTCATTCATCCCGCGCAGTTACGAGAGTCCGCTGGAACCGCAGGAGGGCGAGACCGCTTTCGACGCTTGGCTCAAGATCGCCGAGGATGGCGTGATCACGGTTGCCGTGCCGCAGCTGGAAATGGGGCAGGGCATCACCACCCTTCTGCCGCAAGTCGTGGCGATGGAGCTGGGGGCGGACTGGCGGCAGATCGCTGTCGAGCCTGCACCCGTCAGCGGGGCCTATGCCAATTTCCCGCTCGCCGCGCGCTGGTCTGCGCTGTGGGAGCCGACCATCCCCGCCCTCGCCAACGAGGCCGACGAGTTCTGGCTGCAGCGCTGGGCGCAGGCCAACCGCTTTACCGCTACGGCCGAGGGGGTGAGCATGGCGGCTTATGAAATGCCCTGTCGTCTCGCCGCAGCTTCCGCGCGCGCGATGCTGGAAATGGCGGCTGCAGAGCGGTGGCAGGTGGATTGGGAACAGTGTGACGCCTCCGGCGGCTTCGTTATCCATGGAGAGCAGAGGCTGACCTTTGGCGAACTTGCGGCAGAGGCTGCCGGGTTCTCACCACCATCTCCGCCGCCGCTGCGGTCTGAACCGCCAAGCGATCCAGCGATGGTGGCGGGCGAAGATGGCGAAGAGCGGGAGATCAGCTTTCCCCGGCTTGACCTGCCTTCGAAAGTCGACGGGTCCTGGCTCTTTGCCGGCGATGTGCGCTTGCCGGACATGGTGTATGCCGCAATCCGCCACGGCCCGCGCGACCGGGCGGAATTGACCGGATACGATGTCGAAGAGGCCGCCGGAATACGCGGGCTGGTGGGCATTGTCCGCGGCAAGCGCTGGCTGGCGGCTGCAGCGACCAACTGGTGGGCAGCGGAACAGGCACTCACCGCGATGAACCCGCGTTTCGCAGCGGAGAATATCGTCCGCACGGAACGTATCGAGGCATCGCTCGACAATGGCGTGCGGCGCGGCGCGGCACAGCGTATCCATGAACGCGGGCAGGCAGATGCAGGCTACAGCCCAGATTTCGCCTTGCGCTATGACATCGCACCCGGCGTGCACGCCACACTGGAAACCGCCACCGTCACAGCGCGGCTGGCAGATGGTCGGTTGGAATTGTGGATGGCCAGCCAGGCCCCCGAAGCGGCACGGGCGGCGGCGGCAAAGGCTATTGGCATGTCTTCGGCAGACGTGGTGCTCTATCCCATGCCGGCAGGCGGCAGTTTTGACCGTAGGCTGGAACATGAGCAGGCGATCGAGGCCGCATTGATCGCGCGCGAGATCGGCAAGCCGGTGCAGCTTGTCTGGTCGCGCGGGGAAGAGCAACTCGCGCTCCAGCCGCGGCCCCCTGCGGCAGGCCTGATCGGGGCGCAACTGACGACGGATGGCAGGATCAACGCCATGCGGGTGCGCGTTGCCGTGCCGCCAGCCGCGCGCGAATTCGGCCAGCGGCTGTTCAACAATTCCACCAGCTGGGCTGCGATCGAGGCTGTGCAGGGCGAAGCAGATCCGCTCGCGCTGGAAGGGCTCGACATGCCCTATGCCATCCCCAACCTCGCCGTGGATCACATACCCGTCGAACTGCCGCTGCCGGCAGGCCGGATGCGCGGAAATGCCCATGGCTATACCTGTTTCATGCTCGAGAGTTTCATCGACGAACTGGCGACGCGCGGCGGGCATGAGCCGATGAGCTACCGCATCGCCATGCTTGGCGGGGATGCACTGCTTGTGGATTGCCTGCAACGCGCCGCGCGCCTTTCCGAATGGGACGGCGGCGCGCGCGGGACCGGGCAGGGCATGGCGTGCCACCGCCTGACTGCGGGCGGGGCCACCGGGCGGATCGCGGTGGTCGCTTCGGCTGCTGCGGGCGAAGGTGGCGTGCGCGTCAGCCGCATTCACGCGGCGGTCAATATCGGGCGGGTGGTCAATCGCGACATCGCTTTGCAGCAGATCGAAGGCGGTCTGATGTTCGGGCTTGGCAATGCGCTGGGGTGCGCCACTGGATATGACGAAGGTCGCCCCACCGCGCAGCGTCTGGCGGACTTGCAGATACCCACGCTGGCAGAAGCGCCGCAAATCACGGTCGAGCTGGTCGAGAGCGCGGAGGAGAGCTTTGACCCGGGCGAGATCGGCGTGCCCGCCATCGCCCCTGCTGTCGCCAACGCGCTCTATTCCGCCACGGGCTTGCGCCTGCGCCGCTTGCCGCTGCTGTCGGGCGGCCTCTAAGGCCGTAGTGCAAGACGCGGCAATCGAGCTAAAGGGCAGGGCATGACCTGGCAGAAACAACAGCTTCCCGCAGACCATCCCCCCGTCAACAGCGGCGGCGTGGGTGTATTGCTGGTCAATCTCGGCACTCCCGATGCGCCGACACCCAAGGCGGTGAAGACATACCTCGCCGAATTCCTGTCTGACCCGCGCGTGATCGAAATTCCGCAGATTGCATGGCAGCCGATCCTGCGCGGGGTGATCCTCAATGTGCGCCCGAAGAAGAGCGCGCATGCCTACCAACAGGTCTGGACCGATAAAGGCTCTCCGCTCGCCGCGATCACGGCAGAGCAGGCAGAAAAGCTGCAGGTGCGGTTGGGCGAAGGCGTGCAGGTCGACTGGGCGATGCGCTATGGCAATCCGTCGATCCCGGACAAGCTTCAGGCGATGATGGATGCAGGCTGCGAGCGGATCGTGCTGGCGCCGCTCTATCCGCAATATTCGGGTGCGACCACGGCCACCGTGGTCGACAAGGCGAGCGAGGCGCTGGGAAAGATGCGCTGGCAGCCGAGCCTGCGGGTGATGCCGCCCTATCATGACGACCAGGCGCATATCGATGCGCTGGCGAAGGATCTCGGCGCGCAGCTGGATGCGCTGGCCTTCACCCCGGAAGTGCTGCTGCTGTCCTTTCACGGCATGCCGCAGCGCACGCTGGAGCTGGGCGACCCCTATCACTGCCAGTGCATGAAGACCGCGCGCCTGCTCGAGGCTGCGCTCGCCCGGCCCGATATCCGCATGGTGACGACTTTCCAGAGCCGCTTTGGTCCTGCCAAATGGCTCGAACCGGCGACGGATACCGTGCTCGAAGCCGAAGCCGCCAAAGGCACAAAGCGCCTCGCCATCGCCGCACCCGGTTTTTCTGCCGATTGCCTCGAAACGCTGGAAGAACTGGCGATCAGGGGCAAGGAGCAGTTCACCGAGGCAGGGGGCGAGGACTTCGCTGTGCTGTCCTGCCTCAATGCAGGCGATCAGGGCATGGCCATGCTTGAAACTTTGGTGCGGCGCGAACTGGCAGGCTGGATTTGAGCGGGATTGTCCGCCACATGCCCGGCGCGTGACAGAATATCTGATCCTCTTTGCGGTGGTCTTCGCGATCAACCTGCTGCCCGCTTTCGGGCCGCCGACATGGTCCGTGATCGTGCTGTTCGGCCTGACAACAGACCTGCCAGTTTTCGGCATCGTGCCGGTCGGCGCGGCGGCGGCGGCATCGGGGCGTTATCTGCTGGCCCACGGCTTTCGCATCCTGGCCGGCTACGTTTCGCAGGAGACCAAGGACAACCTTGCCGCCGCGCGCCACGCCTTCGAAAAGCGCAAGCACCATGGCTGGGCGGCGCTCGGCCTGTTTGCCTTGTCGCCGGTTCCCTCGGCGCAATTGTTCGCCGCCATCGGTCTCACCAATATACGCATATTGCCCTTTACCGCGGCGTTTTTTGCCGGACGGCTGGTGTCCTATTCGATCTATGCCGGTTCCGCGCATCTGGTGGCAGAGGAACTGACGCTGGCCGATACCTTCCGCGAAGCGCTGACCAGCCCCTGGGGCATTGCGCTGCAGCTGCTGATGCTGGCCATGCTGGTGGCGCTGGTGCGCATTCCGTGGGCACGCATCCTGGGGCCTGCGGAAGAAAAGCAGGACTAGTTCAGAAGTCGATGGCGATCCCGTCCTTCACCCAGTCGCCATAGCGGGTGGGGGAGAGCTCCTCGTCATCCTTTGCCTTTGAGGGTGCGGGCGGCGGATCGTTGCTCCAGTGGGCAGGCTTGGTGAAGCCTTCGGGACGTTTGGTTGCGCGTTTCATAGCTTCTGCAACATGGGCGCACTGGCGCTGCGATGCAATGCGCACTAAGGCCCGTGCCGATGGCGAAACGTCCCCAGTTCCTTTCCGATACGCCCGCCGGCCTGCCCGCGCGGCTGGCTGCGCTCAAACTGCTCGATGCGGTGTTTCGCCGTGGCGAGACACTGGACGTGGCCGAAAAGGCTGCGTTGCGCGGTGTCGATGCCCCGGCGGACAGGGCGCTGGCTCGCGCTCTGGCGGGCGAAGTGCTGCGCTGGCTGGTCGATCTCGATGTGCTGATCGACAGTGCGATGAAGAAGCCGCTGCCTGACGATGCCAAGCCGCGCATGGTGCTGCGGCTGATGCTGGCAGGCTGGCTGCGGCTGGAGACGCCGCCGCATGCGGTCATCGCGACGGGTCTGGGATTGCTGGCAGGTGGTCCGCGCAGGCTGGCGCATGGGGTCTTCTCGACCCTGACCAAGCGCGAGGTCAGCCTGCCTGACGTGCCGACACTGCCCGATGCGGTGATGATGCGCTGGCAAGACAGGGCCTTCGATATCGCACCGGGCCTCGTCGCTCCGCCGCCGCTGGACCTGACGCTGCGCGATCCGGGGCAGACCGACGCGCTGGCAGAAAAGCTTGGCGGCACCAGCCTGATGCCCGGACATGTGCGCTTGCCGCGCGGGCAGGCGGTGGAACAGATCGACGGTTTCGCCGAAGGCGCTTTCTGGGTGCAGGACCTTGCCGCCGCGCTCCCGGCGAGGCTGCTGGGCGAAGGCAAGGGCCGCCGCGTGCTGGACCTGTGCGCCGCGCCGGGTGGCAAGACACTCCAACTGGCGGCTGCCGGATGGGAGGTGACCGCGCTCGATATCAGCAAGAAGCGGCTCGAGCGATTGCATGAAAACCTCAAGCGCACCGGGCTTTCTGCAAAGGTCGTGGTGGCCGATGCGCTGGAATGGCAGCCAGATGCGCCGTTCGATGCCATATTGCTCGATGCGCCATGTACTGCCACCGGCACCTGCCGCCGCCACCCGGACGTGCTTCACCGCATCAGCCAGCACCACGTGCTGGAAATGGCGGAGCTGCAATCCGCGCTGCTGGACCGCGCGCAAAGCTGGCTGGCTGATGGCGGGCAGCTGGTCTTCGCCACCTGCTCGCTGGAAGAAGAGGAAGGCGAGCAGCAGGCCGAGCATGTTGCGCTCAAACCCGATCCGATCCGCGCAGAAGAGCTGCCCGCAGGCCTCGCGCCCACTGCCGAGGGCTGGCTGCGCACCCATCCCGGCATGCTCTCGGACCCAGGCGGGCTCGACGGCTTTTTCATCGCCCGCTGGCAGAAGCACTAGTGCTACGGGCGTTAACCCGCTGCTAACCATCCCTGCACATTCAATAGTGAGCATATCGACCTAAACCTGCCCTCATGGCAGTACCTGCGCGCTCTGACTCTCCGCTTGCCACCCGCATGCCGCGTGGCGCTGCGGCCAATGATGGCTACGGCAGCCTCATGGGCATGGGTGCTCCGCGGAAGAAGAAAAAGCCGGTGCTCGTGCTTGATGCAGACGAGTTGGCGAAGGCCCATCTGGATATGGCCGCCGGTGGCGCGCAGATCATGGAAGAGGCGGGCGATCTTTCTGCTGAAGAGCGCGTCCGTGCACCGTCCAGCCTGCTTGGTCTGGCCCCTATGGGCGCCGATGATGCCGATGCCGAAGATAGCTCCGCCTATCCGCCGCTTCCTGATGCCTCGAGCTGGGAAGACGAGGAAGAGGCTACGCTGCCGCAGATCCCCGAGGACTTCACCGACGAAGGTGAACTCGACGAGGATGAGGATGCCAGCGAAGTGTCATTCGACCTCGAGCATCTCCTGCGTCCATCTACAGCTGATGCGCCTGTGGAGGAGGAAGAGCGCGAAAGCGTGATTCCGTCGATTGAAGAACAACTCAAGCGCATGCGAGCCTTGCCGACGCCGGAAGCGGTTGATGAAGCTACCGAAGCTGCCGAGCCGGAGGTCGAGGAACCAGTTGCGGCACGTCGTTCAGGGCCGATGTCGCGTCTGGATGAAATGGGCTTCGACTATGCCGGTTTCGACCAGGGCGAAGCGAGTGCTGAAGAGCCCGAACCAGTCGAAGACCACGACAGCTTCGATGCGTCGCATCGCGATGATGAAGAGGTGTTCGAGCTGGAACAGCCGATCGAGGATGATTGGCTTGCGGAAGAAGAAAGCCCCGACTTCTCATCCGAACCCGAACCCGAACCCGAACTTGTCGCCGAGCCCGAGCCCGAGCCCGAGCCCGAGCCCGAGCCCGAGCCCGAGTTCGAGCCAGAACCCGAGGCGGAAGACGCCAGGGATGAAGAGCCACTCGACCTCGACATGCTGGCCGAGCCGTTCGAGGAAACCGCGTTCGAACCGGATTTTGAAACGCAATCCCTTGTCAGCGATCCGGACACCGCCGATCCTCTCGAAGACGGCCCTGACCTATCGTGGATGGAGCCGGAACGGCGCCGCGAACTGCACATTGCCCAAGGCGAGCACAGCAGCCTGCGTGCGCGGCTGGTCCACGCTGATGCCGAGATCGAGGAAGAGCTGCCGCCGCTGTCGCTGTGGCAGCGCTTCTGTGCATGGCTAGGCGGGCTTGTGGGCCGCTAAAGCTCCGCCGGGCCTTCTCTCAGTCAGTCCTGACACGCCACAGCCACACCGCCAGCGCGGCCATCCCGCCGATGGTGACAGCCCATGTCCAGCTGCCGTCCAGCGCGACCGGAAGCGAGATCAGCGCAGTGGCAGCAATGGCGAACAGCCAGGCGATGCCTGCCTTCATGAAGCCGCGCGCCTGATAGAACAGCATATTGCCAATCACCAGCATCACCAACGTCCCCACGATGAACTGCTGGAGTTGCAGCTCGCCCGGATCGAACATTGGCGGGGGTGGCATTACTTGACCTTACTGGCGAAACTCTTGCGCAATTTCATAAGCTTGGGCGGGATGACCGCAAGGCAATAGGGATTGCGCTGGCCTTCGCCCTGCCAGTACTCCTGGTGGTAATCCTCTGCCGGATACCACGTGGCCGGACCTTCAATGGTGGTCACGGCCTGCTCGCCCGCATGCCCTTCATTCCAGCGCGCAATCGCGGCCTCGGCCTCTTCCCTTTGCGCATCGTCCAGCGGGAAGATCGCGCTGCGATACTGCGTGCCCACGTCATTGCCCTGGCGGTTCAGCTGGGTCGGGTCATGCGTGCCCATGAACATGTCATAGATTTCGGCGAGCGAGACCACGTCCGGATCGAAGGTCACCTTGATCCCCTCGGCATGGCCCGTGGTGCCTGAGCAGACCTGCTTGTAGGTGGGGTTTTCAACCGTCCCGCCGATATAGCCGCTTTCCACGGCGGACACGCCGATCACGTCGTTGAACACTGCCTCGGTGCACCAGAAGCATCCGCCGGCGATGATAGCCTGTTCGTGGGCCATGAAACGCACTCCTTTGTTGCCTGGAAGATGGGGACGAAAGTGCGCCTTGTCATCCCTAGGCAGAAGGCTAGGCTGTCCTGCAAAGTTCCAATCGGGAGAGACCCCTCATGCGTAAGCTTGCCCTTTTTCTTGCCGCCACGGCTGTGACAATTTCCGCGCCCGCCATGGCGCAATCGACCGGTGAACGGATCTTGCGCGGTGTGCTCGATCGCGTGCTCGGGCCGGAACAGCAGCAGGTTGAAGAGGAGGCGGAGCTGGTCACCGCCGAACCGTCAGCAATGGAAGCTGCACTCAATCACGAAAGGCGCGCCGAGGACCGCGTTCGCGACCAGTATCGCCATCCGGCGCAGACGCTCGATTTCTTCCGCATCGAGCCGGGCATGACCGTGGTCGACTACATGCCGGCAGGCGGCTGGTATGCCCGCGTAATCATCCCCTACCTCGGCCGCAGCGGTACCTACATCGGCCTCAACCCGGAGCTGCATCCCGAACTCACCGGCTATTGGGACATGTATCGCAATGCCTCCAGCCGCATTCCCGCCGATGCGCGCCAATGGGTGGGCAATGATGGCGCGCGCGTCTTCGGCCTCAACACCGATGATGAACTGGACAATTGGGAAGGCGTGGCGGACCGCGTCACCATTTTCCGCGAGATCCACAATATGCGCCGCTTCGGCTGGTTCCATGATTCGATGGTCGCCATCCGCCACCTGCTGAAGGATGACGGGCTGCTGGGCGTGGTGCAGCACCGGGCGCGGGCCAATGCGCCCATTTCCTATGTGCTGGGAGACCATGGCTACCAGCGCGAGCAAGATGTGGTGGCGCTAATGTCCGCCTATGGCTTCGAGCTGGTGGAGCGTAGCCAGATCAACGCCAACCCGAGCGATCCGGCAGACTGGGAGATCGGTCCCTGGCAATTGCCGCCGGGATATAACGGCGCTCCAGAAGGCAGCGCCGAACGCGCCCGCCGCGCTGAAATCGGCGAGAGCGATCGCATGACTCTGCTGTTCCGCAAGGTGCAGTAGGGCAAGGCCAAGATTTACAGCGGCGCGGCGGCAGAATAAGGGGCGAGGCCATGACCAAGCTCACTGTCGCCGCCCTGCAGCTCGCCCTCGGTTCGGAGAACGAAGCCGAGAACATCGATGCCGTCTCCGCGCTGGTGGAGGAAGCGGCGGGCAAGGGCGCGCAGGTGGTGCTGCCGCCGGAGCTGTTTTCCGGCCCCTATTTCTGCCGCGAGGAGAAGGACGAATTCTTCGCGCTGGCCCGCCCTACCGCCGAGCATCCCTCGGTCATCGCCATGCAGGCGCTGGCTGCAAAGCTGGGCGTGGCGATCCCCACCAGCTTCTTCGAGCGTGACGGGCACCATTATTACAACACATTGGCAATGATCGATGCCAGCGGCGAGATCCAGGGCACTTACCGCAAGAGCCATATTCCGGACGGGCCGGGCTATGAGGAGAAGTTCTATTTCCGCCCCGGCAATGACGGGTTCAAGGTGTGGGACGTGCCGACCGAGAGCGGCACTGCACGCATCGGCATCGGCATCTGCTGGGACCAGTGGTATCCCGAAACCGCCCGCTGCCTCGCGCTGAAAGGCGCGCAGGTGCTGCTCTATCCCACCGCCATCGGTTCCGAGCCCAAGGATGCCAAGATGGACACCAGCCGCATGTGGCGCCGCGCGATGATCGGCCATGCGGTGTCCAACTGCATGCCGGTGGTCGCCGCCAATCGCATCGGCCATGAAGGTTCGCAGGAAGCAGGCAATACGTTCTACGGCCACAGCTTCATCTGCGACGAATGGGGCGATTACGTGGAGCAATTCTGCCGCGAGGAGACGGGCGTTCTGGTCGCCACGCTGGATCTCGATGCTGCGCGCAAGCATCGCGCCAGCTGGGGCTTCTTCCGCGATCGTCGCCCGCAACTCTATGGCCGGATTGCCGAGGACATTTGAACCCGCATCTCTATCTCCTCGCGCTTGGGTCGAACCAGCGCCATCCGCAATTCGGTCGTCCGCGCGATGTGCTGGAGGTGGCGTTGGATCTGATGGCTCCCGATGTGGGTGAAGTGCTCGCCCGCTCGCCGGTCATCACCAGCGCGCCCGTCGGCCCGTCCCAGCGTCAATACGCCAATGGTGCTGCCGTCGTCGCTTCGAAATGGGCTCCGTGTGACATGCTTGTCGCGCTGCAGGCGGTGGAACAGGCGATGGGTCGCAAGCGCATGGGCCAGCGCTGGCGTTCGCGTACGCTCGACCTTGATATCATCCTTTGGTCAGGCGGGATCGTGGCGGAGCAGGACCTGCAAATCCCGCATCCCCGCTTCCGCGAACGCACCTTCGTGCTCGGCCCCGCCGCCGCTATAGCACCTGACTGGCGTGACCCGGTCACTGGCCTGACCGTCAAACAGTTACATGCCCGCTTGACCCGCAAACGCCCCGTCCCTAGGTGACGCCTCCGGATACCGTTATCCCCTTGGGGGCCCTTAGCTCAGTCGGTAGAGCAACTGACTTTTAATCAGTAGGTCGCTGGTTCGAACCCAGCAGGGCTCACCACCTTTTCAGCAAGTTAGTGCGAAGAGGGCGGCGATTTGCGCCAGAACGGCCGCAGCAGCAATCAGATAGCAATCAGGCAAGAGGTGCGTCACCTTGGACAAGGGTGCGAGAAATGCTGCGGTAATGAACGCAGGCGTATTTGCCGCCTTGACGGAGGGCGAGCAATACACGATTCTTTGACCGACACGGCGAAGGAGGCCGAAAATGGAGCATCGTCAGATAGAGGCGGATCCGCTGCTTGCCGGCTTTTATAGTCCGGCTGAGGTGTCGCGCCTGCTCCAAGTCGCCTCTCCGAAACTCCGGGGATGGCTAAACGGATGGTCGAACAGCGCGAGCGGGCCGATCATTGAGCGGGACTTTCAAGGCACCCGCACGATTAGCTTCCTCGATCTAATGGAGCTTCGCTTTGTCGAGGCTTTTCGGAATCAGGGCGTATCAATGCCAACGTTACGCGCTGCCGCGACTAGAGCTCGGAAGGAGTGGGATCAGCCGCACCCGTTCGCTCTGTCGAGGGCGCGCTATCTCACCGACAGACGGAGCGTGTTTGCCCAAGTTGCCGAACAGGAAGGCGACAAGGTCACATGGGACATGGCCACGGGCCAACATGAAATGTGGGACGTCATTGAGGCGACGATCGCAAAAGGTGTCGAGTTTGATCCCCAATCCGATCTTGCGCTTCGTTGGTATCCACGGCCCCTCGAGTTCCCAATGATCTCTATCGATCCGGCGGTCGCGTTTGGCAAACCAGCGTTGATTAAGGAAGGCATACCGACCGCGGCAATCCGGCGAATGTGGAAGGCCGAGGGGGGCAGCATAAGCCGCGTTGCAGAAGCATTTCGAATTGACCTGGACGCGGCGCAGGCCGCAGTCGAATATGAGATTCAGACAGCAAATTGAGGATTCGTGCTGACGAACATATCGCGCCAGCGATTGTCGAGGCGATCAATCTGGTTGCCATCGGAGATGGATTCGATTTGACCTCAGTGCTGATAGAGGGTTTTCGTGGAAGTACAGATGTCCATTGGATAACTGCTTTTGCGAGCGATGGTGGCCAAGCAATTCTCACAGCGGACACCGACTTTCTGAAGCAACCTCCCCAAGTGCTGGCGATCGAGCGCACGGGCCTCCGGATCATCCATCTGCCCAATGCCTGGGCAAATGCGAGCCGCTCCGCACAAGCCGGACATCTGCTATCTTGGTGGGAGCGAATTGAGGCGCAGCTAATGGTGATGAAGCCTCGTGAATGCTACACGATGCCTTTCCTCAATTCAGAGGCAGCTTTGAAGAAGGTCGCAATCGACTTCCAGCGGATGAATAAGCGGGCAAAGAAGGCGGAGCGACGAGGCCGCTAGGGCGCCCGATGAACCATATCCCAAGTTATATTGCGCATGGGCCGCTCGTTCGTTGAGACAACGACACATTGCGCACCTCCTCTCAGCCTCGCTGTCATTGGAATTAATTTCAGTTTCAGGCAGTCTGGTGGCGCCTATTGCATTGATTAGCGAGCCTAGAGATTTATCTCCGCCGCAGCAGCAGTGTAGGTAAGTTCCCATGACGACTGGCCGAGGCCCGCGCCGCCGAAGACCCCATTGGTGAACTGCTTGAATCGCAGCACCGCGCCGTCACGCGTCCATTGCACGATCTCGCCCTGCCTCTCGAGGATGTTACCCGCGCGACCGCGCTGGATTAGCGGCTCGCCATACCGCGCTGAAAGCGCACCCAGCACCCTGTCGGAGCACCTTCCTGCGATCGACCCCCGGCCTTTGACTTTGACAGTGTCGACAAAGCCGTTTTCGTGCTGGATTTCGACCTCGGCTTCACAACCTTCGAGAATGACAACGTCTTCCACCTCAGTCTGATTGCGATGGTACTTTATGCGGCCACGCTCTTCTGGGTAGATCGCCCGCACTTCGTCTACGCTCATGCCCGCTTCCACGCGGTCCCAGAGCAAGACTCTGTCCTGCGCATTGGCAGGAGTGGCAAGCGCGGTCGCCAGCAATACCGTGATGAGTTGCAGCTTCATATTCCCCCCATTTTAGAACTGCTGACCTCGCGGCCCTGTATTCACAGCTATACCATCGGTCGGCCGATATACAACGCAGTTCCTAGTAGACGCACTACTTCGCTTGGCTACGCGGGAGTACTTGTACCTGCGTTTCGATTAATGGGCAAAACTGAGTGCGGCTCTGGACTCTCGTCTAGTAGTGGGGAATCTTAACGATGGGCCGATTGCTGTGAGTCCGGCGCTCCTTTGACCACGGGAGGTGCGTACGGTGCCTCAGGGTGGGCGGCCCATCCGCCCTAAGTCATAGGAGAACCACCAATGGCAAAGGGAACTCGCGGACGGGATGCTGGCAACGGCCAATTCATCACCGTCAAGGAGGCTGAGCGTCGCAAGAAGACTGCGATTGTTGAGCGCTTCGACAAGGATAAGAACGGTCGGCCGAAGAACTGAGCCGTTCTGATCTGAGGTGGTCGCTGAGAGCCTTATGCGCTCTCAGCGACCTTTAGGTCTAGAGCAACGGAAACGGACTGACTCGAAAATTGCACCTTTCGACTCATCCAAACGTCACCACCAGAAACACCACAAAGAACGCGACACACAGCGCAGCCGCATAGCGTTCAGCGCGGGGCGATCCGCCACGTGAGGCAGGCTCCGTTTCGCTCCAACGGGCTCTCGACAAGGCCCCTCTCCCTAATAGATTGCCGACCATGGATCGCGCGTTGGCTAACCTTCCCAACCACACACTGAATGATACACCTCGCGCAACTACAGAGTGTCTAATCCACGCCCTTTAGCTTAGACGGTCCATGGCTATCTGTCTTGTCGATTATGCGATCAATAAGATCTGCAATCTCCGCGAGCATCTGGCCAGCCTCATCCTTCCCGATGGCGTCGAGACGCATTGATCGTGCAATTGCCTTGCCGTCAATCAGTCCTGCTTGGTCCAAGCTGCCGATGAGAATGGCCAGGCCGCGCGCGTTGGCTCCTACTTGCTGCCCCAAAGTTTGGCATGTTCTTTCAATAGAATTCATAGTCGTCTCCTGTTCGCTTGCCCGAGCGTGAACGCCGCTGCCTGGCGCATCTTCCCCTCCGCTGTAGCTTGGTCGAATTCCACGACAACTTGCGAGCTCTTTTCAATAATCCTCGCATCCAGATCACCGCTCAACTGCAGCCGCACTGTGGCCACACCCCCGTCGCTGACACCGGGCATGGCAAGGCTCTGGTTCGGGGTGATGTTGCCCGCCGCATTGGGGGTGAACAGCTCCGGCCCGTTCTCGCCCACGAGATACGCTTTGCCCGTGCTGACCGGCCCGCCGGTGGCACGCGCGCCACCGAATATCGAGCCGATGGCCGCGCCGATACCGGACAGAAGCCCGCCGCCACCGCCACCAGTGCGCAGCGCATCGGCCAGCGGTCCAAAGATGTTCTGGTCAAGAAAGATGGACAGCAGTTCTTTCAGGAACGGGTCTTTCACGCCAAGTTCGCTGCTGATCGTATCGACAATCGTGTCGTTCATGCGCCTGATCTGGCGCGCGGTCGCCTCCTCTACGCGCGCGTCCACATCGCCCGCATTCTCGGCATAGCGTTCCAGCGGACCGGCAAACTGGCGTTCTGTGACGCCTTTTCTCGCCCCAGCGGTCTTGTTCAGCGCGTCAAGGGCAATCTGTGCACGCTCGCGCTCGGTCTTGGCCAAGTCCTGATTGGCAATGGTCGCTTCCAGCTTGGCGCGCAGGTATTCATCCTCGGCGGCAAGAATGCGAAGGGCGATTTCGCGGCGCTCGGCATCTGTTCTGGCAAGGTCGAACTGCAGGCGCAGGGCATCGCGCTCGGCCTCGTAGCGCTCGTCGGCAAGGTCTTGCTCGTCGCGCGCGATCTGCCGACGCTCCTCTGCCGCAATGGCATCGCGCTCGGCATTGGCGATGGCCTCAATGGACAGGCGCAATTGCTCGCGCTGCGCGTCGTTCAAGTCTGCGTCGGCTTCGATCGATGCAAGGGCCTGCTGTTCGGCAATGGCCACCTGTTCGCGGCGCAGTGCGGCCTCTTGCTCGGCACTGGTAGCAAGGTCCAGCTCGGCGCTGATAATCCGAATGCGGTTGGCCGCGAGTTCATCTTCGAACTGGCGCTGGATATCGGCGGCGGAGGGGCCGGAGGGCTTCTCCGATATCTGGCACACCTTCCAGGCGCGGGGGGGCGAGACGCTCGCCCCCGACGCGAGCCTGACCCTCGACGCGGGGGCGATGACCCTCGCGCCGTCCGACGGGCTGATCGGCCCCGCCCAGGTCGACCCGACCTCGCTCGCCTCGCTCCGGCTCGACGGCGCCGCGCCCGACTTCACGCCGGGCGACCTGCTCGGTCGGGGCGGCATGGGCGAGGTCCGGAGCGCGGTCGACCACACCCTCCGGCGCGAGGTCGCGCTCAAGACCGTCAGCCGCGGCGTCGGGACGCGCTCCTCGGCGGCGCTCCTGCAGGAGGCGCTGTTCACGGGCTACCTCGAGCATCCGAACATCGTCCCGGTCCACCGCCTGGGGGCGGACGAGGAGGGCCAGCCGGCGTTCGTGATGAAGCGCGTGGTCGGGACGAGCTGGCGCGACCTGCTCCGCGACCCCGATCACCCCGGCTGGTCGGCCCTGGCCGACGATCGGCTGCGCGCCAACCTGGAGATCCTGGGCGACGTGTGCAACGCGGTCCACTTCGCGCACAGCCGCGGCGTCCTGCACCGGGACATCAAGCCCGCGAACGTGATGGTCGGCGAGTTCGGCGAGGTCTACCTGGTCGACTGGGGGCTCGCGATCCGGCTCGACCGGCTCGAGCAGGCGCCCGACTCGATCGTGGGGACGCTGGCCTACATGGCGCCCGAGATGCTCGAAGAGCCGACGCAGCTCACGGAGCGGACCGACGTCTACTTGCTCGGCGCGACCCTGCACGAGGTCTTGTCCGGCAAGCCGCGCCACGACGGCTCGGCCCACTACAACGTGATGCTGAGCGTCTACCGGAGCGAGCCCCAGGACTTCCCGGTCGAGGTCCCGCGGGAGCTGACCACGCTCTGCAATCAGGCCACGGCCCGCGAGCCCGAGCGGCGCCCCGCGAGCGCGCTGGAGCTCAAGCGCGCCCTCGAGCGCTACCTGGAGCACCGGGGCTCGATCGCGTTGGCCGAGCGCGCCGGCGAGCGGCTGGCCGTCCTCGAGCAGGAGGCCAAGGCGGGCGCGGCTGAGTCGCGCCTGGCCGCGCTCCTGGCCGAGTGTCGGTTTGGCTTCGAGCAGGCCCTGCACACCTGGCCCGAGAACCCCGGCGCGCGGAGCGGCCTGCAGCGCTGCCTGGAGGG
>JAUIJI010000123.1 GCA_030431435.1 Alphaproteobacteria bacterium
CCAGAAGACGCAGGACATCAAGGAAATCAAGATGCGCCCCAACATCGACGATCACGACTATGACGTGAAGATGAAGGCGATGAACAAGTTCATCGAACACGGCGACAAGGTGAAGGTCACCCTGCGGTTCCGCGGACGTGAAATGGCGCACCAGCACCTGGGCATGGACCTGCTCAAGCGCGTGCAGGACGATATGGAGGAAGTGGCGAAGGTCGAAGCCTTCCCGCGCCTCGAAGGCCGCCAGATGCTGATGGTGCTGGCGCCTAAATGATCTAGCCTCAAGCGCCGGCGGCTGCGTCCGCAGCCTTGGCTATCCTCCCTGCGAACAGGTTCGCAGGTCCGGGCGGCCAGTCGGCCTTGCGGCGTGCTTTCAGCCCGCCGTTTCCAGCGCGATCAACACGATACAGATCACCAAGGGGGCGCGGCTCGCAAGGGTCGCGCCCTTTTTATTGCGGCGATCATCGCCCTGCCAAGATTGTTCAGCGCTCAGGAAGTATCCACGGGCGGCGCGGATTATCATACGGTATCGGCGTGAAAGGCACTGATGTGCACTCCACATCAGCCCTGCCGGAACTGCAGAGGATGCGCTGCTCCCAGATCAGCGCAATGAATGCCGTCAGCGCGAAGACCAATAGCGTCACCAACACCAGCGCAATCCGGGAAATGAGCGCAACGGCTGAACCTGCTCGCCACAAGGCAAGAAGCAGCAAGAAAGTCGCAAAAAGGCATGCCACTGCGAATGCGGAAACACCCTCAAGGAACAGCAGCAGCGCAGCCGCAACTGACAGCCCGCCTTGCAGCAAGAGGTTCCTGGCCAGCCAATCCATTCGCCGCTTCATCACCCCGCAGGTTCCCACAGTTCCAGTGGGTTGCCGTCCAGATCATGGATGCGGGCGAAGCGGCCTACGCCTTCCATGTCCTCGCGGTGGCTGATGGTGACGCCCTTTGCTTCGAGCCTTGCCACCAGCGCGTCCAGCCCGTCGACGCGCAGGTTGATCATCACCTGCCGGTCCCCGGCGAAGTAGTCCGAATCGGTCTTGAAGAAAGAATAGACCGTGGGGCCTGCGTCCTGCATCCACACGTAATTGCCATCGGGATCCGGCGAGCCGCTTTCGGTGACAACGAAGCCGAGATGCTCGCGATACCATTCGGCCAGCCGCGCCGGATTGCCGGTGCGGACGAATACCCCGCCGATGCCCGTGACTTTTCCATCCGCCATGTTGCTCTCCTTGCCCCACACTCTAGGATCGTAGACCGAACAGATGGGAGAACAAGTGCAGGCGCACGCACCAGCATCACGGGCAAGCCGGATCGGATTCTGGTTAGGCCTCGCCTGCTTTGCCGCGACAATCGTGTTGCCGGCCCCCGAAGGCATGCCGCAGGCCGCCTGGCACGTGGCGGGGCTGGTGGTGTGGATGGCCGCATGGTGGATGACCGAGGCGATCCCGCTCACCGCCACGGCGCTGCTGCCGTTCGCGGTGCTGCCCTTCACCGGCGGCGGCACCGCGAACGAGGTGGCAGGCGATTACTATTCGCCGATCCTGTTCCTGCTGCTGGGCGGGGCCTTCATCGCCCTCGCGATCGAGCGCACCGGCATGCACAAGAGGCTGGCGCTGTTCATCCTGCGGCTGATCGGCGACCGGGGCGGCGCAGCGGGCATATTGTTGGCCTTCATGATTGCTGCGGCAATCCTCTCCAACATCATCTCCAACACCTCCACCACGCTGATCATGATGCCGATGGTGCTGGCTGTTCTGGCAGGCGGCGGCGTGCTGGAAGGGGATGACAACAAGCTCGGTTTGGCGGGGGCGCTGCCGATGGGCCTTGCCTTTGCAGCCAGCATCGGCGGGCTGGGCACGATCATCGGATCGCCGACCAACGCCATAGCCGTGGCGCTGCTCAAGGAAACCATCGGGCTGGAAATCAGTTTCGCGCTATGGGCGCTGTTCGGCGTGCCGGTGGTTATGCTGGGCATCCCGCTGGCAGCCTTCATCATCGGCAAGGTGCAACAGGTGGACAGCCATCCCTTTGACGCCGCCGCCGCGCGCGAGGCGATCGATCCGCACGGGCCGTGGAGCATTGCCGAAAAGCGCCTCGTCCCGATCATCGCGATCACCTTCGTCCTGTGGATGGTGCGGCCGCTGCTGGTGCCCTACCTGCCCGCCGGATCGCTGACAGACGGCACCATCGCCATCATCGCCAGCTTCGCGCTGTTCATCCTGCCCGACGGGACGGGGCGGCGCATGCTGCTGTGGCACGAGGCAAACCGCGCGCCGTGGGGCGTGATCATGATGTTCGGCGGCGGGCTGGCGCTGGCCGGCGCAATGGGCCGCACGGGCCTGGCAGACTGGCTGGGCAATGCGCTGCTGCCGCTTGCCAATGTCCCGCTGATCGTGGTGGCGCTGGCGCTGGTGGCGATGGTGGTGCTGGTGACGGAGTTCGCCAGCAATGTCGCCACCGCCAGCGGTATCATCCCGGTGGTAGGCGCTCTTGCGGCAGCATTGGGCGGCGATCCGCTGCTACTCGCCCTGCCCGCCGCGCTCGCCGCCAGCTGGGGCTTCATGCTTCCAGCTGGAACAGGGCCCAACGCCATCGCCTGGGCGACCGGCCGCATCGAACTGCCGCGGATGGTGGGTGCGGGCGTGATCCTCGACGTGGCAGGTATCTTCCTGATCGTGGGCGTGTGCTGGACAGTGGCGGGGTTGCTGTAGCGGCAAGGCTGCCGCCTACAGCCCATGTTCAGGCAAGCTCGCCGAGAACTCCACAACTCTATCTTCGCCCATGGGCAAAGTGCTTGCCCCGATGCTTGCCGCACGGCTAGGACAGCGGCCAAACACCTGCAGACAGGATCAGAACTTTGAAAACCACCGCTCACATCACCTTACGCAAGCCTTCCCTGCTGATCGGGGCTGCGGCTGGCGCCCTGCTGCTGGCATCTTGCGGAGGCAACAACCAGAACAATCCCACGCCGACGCCCACTCCCACCGGCACGGCAACGCCCACGCCCACCCCGACCAGCACCGAGCCGGCGGCGGATGTGAACTTCGCCAATGACTTCGCGTTCGGCAGCACCTCGCTCTACATCTATGCCTACTTCACCCCCACGGGCGGGATGCAGGTGTTCAGCGATGCCACCAGGCTGGCCAATGCCACTGGCGGGCTGAGCTATGAAGTGAATCCGGAGAACGTGACTTTCGGTTTTACGGACCTGAACGACAATGTGGTTTTCGATGCCAGCACGCTGGTGAGCGGAAGCAGCACCCTGCGCACCTATGAAATGGGTGACGAGAAGCTGCGGCTCGAACTGCCCTATGGCAATGTCCTGCGTGCCACCTATTCGCGCGAGGATTCGGACATTGTCGGGGTTGATCCGGGCGTGCTGGCCAGCAACCGTGTGCTGTTCCTGTTCGATGCTGTCACCACCACGGATGCGCTGGCCATGGGGCCGAGCTATTCCGGCGAGGTTGAGGTGGTCGGCGGCACACCGGGCACAACCGCGCCGGATGCAATCACCGCGACGCCAAGCGATTTCACCCTTGCCGAGATCACGGTTACCGCGTCAGACGGCACCACTTCCACCGTCAACGGGGTCAAGGGAACCATCCAGATCTTCTCCAATGCCAGCGGCACGCCCACGCTGGTGACCGAGATTGTGGTCGAGGTACCGATTTCGAGCGCTGGTGCGATCAGCGGCGAAATTGCCGATGCGGCGGAGGACTTTACCGGCGCGCTGGCAGGCGTTCTGGCTGGCGCCAACCGCGATGAAATGGTGTTCATCTTCAGCGTATCGCATGATGACGGGCGCAAGTTCGTGGGCAGCTTTATCGGCCGGTTGCCAGTTGGTCCCTGAGGCCTGTCTTCAGGCCACAGCGCGACCTTGCCCTTGCGGCGAGGCCTGACGCAGCGGCGTTGCGGCGGCCAAGTCCGGGATTTCCTGCACCGGGATGCGGACGGTGAAGCAGCTGCCCTCGCCGTCCTGCGAGGTCACCTCGATCCGACCTTCCATCAGTTCGACCAGATGGCGCGAAATGGCGAGGCCAAGACCCGCTCCGCCGCGTGATCGGGCCTTGCCGCGCGCAGCCTGTCCGTACTTCTCGAAAATGCGGCCCAGCGCCTGCGCTTCCATGCCGATCCCGCTGTCCGCAACCTCGATCAACACTTCCGTGGCAAGCCTGCCGCGATGGGCATGAGCGCAAATGCGGACATGGCCGTGGTCGGTGAATTTCACCGCATTGCCGACGAGGTTGAGCAGCACCTGGCGTATGCGCAGCCCGTCGCCGCGTATCCGGCGCGGCACATGGCGGTCGATATCGCATGACAGCGCGATGCCCTTTTCGCCAGCGCGCGGCTGGAACAGCGCGGCGGCATAGGCCAGCTCGCCATGCAGGTCGACTTCGTCCTGCGCCAGTTGAAGCCCGCCCGCCTCGAGCCGCGAATAGTCGAGGATATCGTTGAGCAGGCGGACCATGGTCTGCCCGCTTTCGGCAATATGATCGACGCTGCGGCGCTGTTCGGGCGTCAGCTCACCCTGCCGCAGCAGGTCCGTGAAACCGAGCACACCGTTCATCGGCGTGCGGATATCGTGGCTGATGCTTGCGAGGAAATCGGCCCGCGCATCGATCCTGTTGCGGGCGCTTTTGAGCAGTATGGCCGGAAGGATCGTCGAGGCAATGCTGGCCAGTACGAATACCGTCACCGCCGTAGCTGTATCGCCGAAGAGCAACAGCGGCCCGCGATCCATGCTGGTGGCGAGCAAGGCCTGCGACACCACCAGCGCCAGCATCGTGACGCTGGCAGCCTTATCAAAGCGAAGCGCGGCCAGCATCATTGCCGGTGGCAACAGCAGCAGCAGCGCTTCTTCTCCAGTCCAGAAACTGACGAAGGCAAGCCCGCTTGCCAGCGTGAACCATCCAAGACCTTCGGCCCTAGAGCGCAGAGAATGGCATGTCAGCCCGGCGGCCATGCAGTCTCACCTTCCCCAAGTGGTTGAGGCGAGGAAACTAGGCCAACATGGCTAATGGCTGCTTGGAACGCTGATGCGGGAAAGCACCTAGACCGAAGAGGCTACCCCTTCCACACCCGGCGTTCTTCGGCCTGGCGCAGCACTTCGTAGGCCAGCTGGAACGCCTGGAAGGCCTTGGCCGCTTCCTCGTCTCCGGGGCGCACATCGGGGTGCACTTCCTTGGCCTTGGCGCGCCATGCCTTCTTCACGTCCTCGAATGTCGCATCGGTTTCCAGCCCGAGCACTTCGAGCGCGCGCATTTCATCGGCGCTGCGCGATCCGTCACCGCTGCCGCCCCAGCCATAGTGCTGCGCTTCGGCATAGCCGGCATTTTCCGTCTGTTCGGACTTGGCGCGGGCGGCGGCCTCTTCCTTGTCGAGCCCTTCGAAATAGTCCCAGCCCTTGTTGTATTCGGCCGCGTGCTTTTCGCAGAAGTACCAGCGATCGCGGCTGTTGGGGCTCTTGGGTGCGGGACAATCGCCCGGCTCGTTGCAATTGTGCCGGTCGCAGATGCGCACATTGGTCGCCTCGCGCGAGCCGCCGTAGCCGCCCCAGCGCGGGAAGCCCCAATTGTTCGAACGACGTGATCCTACCATCTGCCTAACCGGATTTTCAGCATTGGACACATATAGGCCCGGGCGCCCCCAAGGTCACGGACTGATGTGCTTCAGCATCGGGGCAGGAGGTCTGAACCGAAGGAAGAAGTCACAAGCTGATACAAATCCTTACCAATGCTGCATTGCAATATACCGGTGCGATATTATCTCAGCCGGGTCCTGACATGCAAACGAGAGTTACCCCCCGTGAGCAAGCAACTGGCGATATCCAGCGCATTCTCCATCTTCGCGATGGTGGCGTTCGTGCTGTTTGCCGTGCCTCAGGAAAATGCAGCGGGCGCGAAAGCCGAAGCTTCCGCGCCCGTCATCATGCAGGTCTCCGCAGACCTGCAGCTACTCGGCAACTGATCAGTCGATCATCACCGTAACCGCACGGCGGTTGCGCGCCCATGCGCTTTCATTGGAACCGGTGGCGGCAGGACGTTCCTCGCCATAGCTGACCGTGCGCAGGCGGTTTTCCGCAACGCCAAGGCTGACGAGGTAGTTCTTGGCCGAATTGGCACGGCGTTCACCCAGCGCGAGGTTGTATTCGCGCGTGCCGCGTTCGTCGGCATGGCCTTCGATCGTGGCATTGGTGAAGCCATACTGCAGCATGTATTCGGCCTGAGCACGCAGGGCGACAGCGTCTTCACTGTCGATGTTGGAGCGGTCGGTGTCGAAGAAAATCACATCACGGCCAGCCATGACACGGGCGAAGTGCTCCTGCGAACCGTCGACCGGGCCAGCCACTGGTGTCGGCGTTGGCGTCGGGCGAACAACAGGTGCCTGCGTTTCCTGCACGGGCGGCAGTTCTGCGGGCGCTTCCTTGGAACAGGCCGCCAGCGCCAGAGTGCTGGTGGCAGCGATAATGACGGCAATACGCATATTCAGACTCCTCGATAACAAGGGCAGTTTACCGCTGCCCGCGGGGGAGACAACGCATTTATGGCAGAACCGGTCCCCAGGCCGGATCTGACGCTCCCACCGGAGTATTGAGGCGACGCTCGTTCTCGCCGGTGAGATCCACCTGCCAGATTGCCGTTTCGCCTGTATTCCTCGCAGTGCGGAAGAACTGGATGATGCGGCCGTTGGGGGCCCAGGTCGGGGCCTCGTCCTGCCAGCCATTGGTCAGCGTGCGCATGTTGCGCCCGTTGGTGTTCATCACCCCGATATGGAAATCGCCCACGATATGGGTGAAGGCGATCTGGTCGCCGCGCGGGCTCCATTCCGGCGTGGCGCAACGCCCGCCGAAGAAGCTGATCCGCCGCTGGTTCGACCCGTCATTGTTCATGATATAGCATTGCTGGGTGCCCGACTGGTCGCTTTCGAACACGATCTGGCTGCCATCGGGCGAATAGGAACCGCCTACCTCGATCGCCGGGCTGAAGGTCAGCCGCACCGATGCCCCGCCGCCTGCAGGCACGCGGTAGATATCGGTATTGCCCGCAACAGCCATGGAATAGAGCAGGTAGCGCCCGTCCGGGCTCCAGCGCGGGGCAAATGTCGGGTTACTGCTCTCGGTCACCAGTGTCTGCCGCCCGGTGCCGATGTCATAGACATAGATGCGCGGATTGCCGTCCATGTAGGACAGGTAGGCGATCTTCGAGTAGTCGGGCGAATAGCGCGGGGTGAGCGCGGTGGACTGGCCATTGGTGATGAAGCGGTGGTTGGCACCGTCGCTATCCATGATGGCGAGCCGCTTGGTGCGGTTTTCCTTGGGGCCGGTTTCGGCGATATAGGCAATACGGCTGTCGAAGAACGGGGATTCACCAGACAGGCGCGAATAGACGAGGTCGGCGCATTTGTGTGCAGCGCGGCGCCATTCGGCAGGCGCAACCACCCAGCCTTCGCGGACCAGCTCTTCCTCCAGCACCACGTCATAGAGGTAGCAGCCGACGGTCAGCCGCCCGTCATTGTTCGCCCGGACATAGCCATGCACCAGCATTTCCGCGCTGCGGCCGCGCCATGTGCCCCAGGCAGGAGCTGTGATCTGCTCGTAAGAGGGACGCGGCAAGGCATCGGGGCCGACCGGGCGGAACAGGCCGTTGTTGCGCAGATCGGCATACACGACGCGCGACAGTTCAAGGCCCAATGCCTGCGTGCCTTGTGCATTGGCGGGCGTCGGCACATTCTCATTGGTAGCAAAACTGGCGATGGCGATGCCCAGATCCTGCCAGCTTTCGGCAGTGACCGTGCCCGTGAGCGGGCCGCTGCTCTCGCCTTCAAGCACCTCAAGCTCGTCTGCGGGCAGGCTCAGAGTATCCTGCGCCTGTGCGGGCAGCGCAAATGCAGCGGTAAACCCCGCCAGAGCCAGTGAGAGAATCTTCAATTTGATCATTGAGCCAGCCTGTTGTCGAAGTTCCATTCCAG
>JAUIJI010000124.1 GCA_030431435.1 Alphaproteobacteria bacterium
GGATCCGCGTACCATCCATGTCCTCTGGCGTTGTGTAGGTGAAGGTGCCGTGCGCGATCTCGCCACCCCAGAAGGGTTCGGTGCCGTTGAGCCGCAAGATCTCGCTTTCCGCGATTCCCGCAAAGGGCCGCTCGTCCTGAAGATTGCCTGGCAGGTTTCCGTCGGGTTCGGAACTGCAAGCTGCCAGAGCAGCCAGCGCGACACTGGTAACGATCATTCTTTTCATGCCGACCTCCCTAGCTCCTGCTTGATGGCCATTGCCAGCCCCGATGCACCCGTTATCGTGGATTGCCCGGGCGGTAGGCAAAGGACCTAGCAGGCATGGTCGCACAACTCCTTGTCGCAACCCTGATGGTGCTGCTGACCGTGACGATCCACGGGATCGGCCTGCTGTACCTCGCCCGAATGCTGAGCGAGGAGCGGGCCGAGGAACGCGAGGCCAACCTCTCCCCCCTTTCGCTGCGCGGTCTTGTCACCACGCTGGGGACAGTGTTGGGCCTCTTTGCACTGCACGGCATCGAGATCTGGCTCTATGCGCTGGTCTATCTCTCGCTTGACGCGCTGCCCGATTTCGAGACCGCAGTCTATTTCTCCACCATCACCTACAGCACCATCGGCTATGATGACGAAGGGCTCGCCACGGCCTGGCAACTGGTTGCAGCAGTAGAAGGGATGAACGGCATCCTGCTGATGGGCTGGTCCACCGCCTTCTTCATCTCGCTGATGGGCAGGTTGCGGCGTTAGAGCACTTTCCGACCATTCTGGGTCGCCCTGACGGAGCCGATTTTGGCTCAGCGCGAGGAGAGAGGAGGGAGCCATGCCGACGCATAGGGACCGACGATCGACGCGGCGATGGGCCAAAAGCGGCCCGCCCCTCGTGGTCACGTCAGGAAACCCGCTGGCTTCGTCGTGACGCTTGCCCGGGGGCCGACAGGCCCGCGCTGCGCGCCACTCCTATCCAGCGGGTTTCCTGATGCGATCAGGGTGATCCAGAATGGTCGGTAAGTGCTCTAGGCGCCCTCGCTGCCCGACAGCAGGCTCTCGTCGGTTACCTTGCCCAGCAGGCGCACCTGGCAGCGGTCCAACCCATTGCCGAGCGTGGTCGGCACGAGGAGGGTTTCCGTATTTCCGGTGCAGATGCTGATCCGGCTGTTGGTGTCGAAGGCGATCTGCTGGGCATAATCGATGTCCGGGCAGGCACCGCGCACTTCGAACAGCCAGTCATCACTGGGTCCGGTCGATACGATCAGCCGCTCCTCGCCATTGGGGCCATCGGGCGCATCGCCATAGCCGTTTATGCTGTCAGTGAAGAAGCACTGGCGCGATGTGTCGACCCCGGCATAGGACATCGGCTCTGCCTCCATCGGCGCGCAGCCTGCAAGGGCAACGCCAACAATGGTGAACGGGAAAAGTACTGTTTTCATGGTCTCTCTCCATTCCTGCCCCAAAAACCCCTGTGTCACCTGTGATGTTCCGAAAAATTGCTTCCGCGCGCATTGTCCTCGCGCAAAAATGGCGGAGGAGATTACAACCCCAGCACCCCTTGCAGCACTCTTCCCGGATTATCACGCAGGCTGCGTTCTTCCTGTCCGATATAGCTGAAGATGCCATCCAGCCCCTGATCAGTCACCGTCTCGTTCAGCCCCTCGCGGCTGATGCCCACGGCGCGCAGCCATGAATGCTGCCCGGTCAGCCGATCGAGCTGGCCATAGGCTCCGAGGTCCGAAAGCGCGGTATCGACCAGCGGGGAAAGCCGCTGGTGCAGCCGATCGTTGGAGGAACGGCGCAGGTATTGCGTCGCGCCGGTATCCTGCCGGACAATGCCCGGAACATCGTCCAGCGCCAGATTGCTGATGGCATCGCGGAATATCGGCTTGGCCTCGCCCGCCGCAACGCCCGCCGCATCGTTGAGCGTGCGGATCAGCCCGTCGAGCACGCCAAGATCGCGCGCGCCGCCCAGCACCCGGCCGAGCAATCCGCCGCCACCCGAAGTGCCTCCGCCGATCATCGGCAGGCCGATGCGGATGTCCTGATCGTTGTAGAATGCGCCGGGTCGCGCCAGCTTGTCGAGCGCGCTGTCAGTTGCACGGCCAAGGATGCCATCGAGCCCCAGCAAGCCGGCAAGCCCCTGCGCCTGGACGCTTGCAGGCAACACCAGCGCAACGCCGCCTGCGGCCACACCGGCCATGAATCTACGCCTAGTTGTCATCATCGTGCACAACCTCGCAAAACCATGAGCCACGCCCGGTGCCAACCATCGCCTTGTCATAGTTGACATAGACCCAGAACCGCTCGTCCAGTTCGAACAGCTGGCCGCGCTCGAAATCGCTCGCGATCAGCTCCATTTCGCCGACCTCGGAAGTGTCGTATCTGTCGCGTGTGTAGAGCGTGAGGTAGCCCCCGTAGTAATAGTGCAGCACGTAGCGGAAGGTGTAGCTTCCTCCAGCTTCCTGCTCGCAGACAAAGACCTCGTCAGGTTCGTCTTGCTGCGCTTGTGCTGGTGCGGACAATGCCAACCCGCTTGCGCCCAGCGCCGCAATACCTGCCACCCATCGTAAAATGCGCTTGCCCCGCGTCATCCATTCCTCCTGTCTTGCCTGTGCCATGTCATGCACTTGCCGGATGAGGGCATGCTGAACGCAGCTTTCCCGCCATGCAAGGCTGGTTCGCCGCGCCATTTGCTGCCAAGGGGTTTCCCGCATGAGATTTCCCGAGGCGTACAACGGCATGAGCGACGAAGACTACGTATATGACGAGGAGAGCGGCGAGTGGATGCCGGCCTCCGAACTGGCGGCGAAGCAGGCCGCGGAAAGCCAGGTCGAAGTGCGCGATGCGGTGGGCAATCTGCTGGCTGACGGTGACCAGGTGACGCTGGTGAAGGACCTTGAGGTCAAGGGCGCAGGCCAGACGCTGAAACAGGGCACGCTGATCAAGAGCATCCGCTTGACGGGCGATCCGCAGGAAATCGACTGCAAATATCCCGGCATCAAGGGCCTCGTCCTGCGGGCGGAGTTTGTCCGCAAAAGGTGATCGCCGCCTACTCAAAGAACGCCCCGATCGGCCAGCTGATGTGCAGCGCGCCGCGCAATTCGCCGGGGGTGAAGCCGGTGGCGAGGTCATCCGGATAAAGCTCGCTGATCCGCGCCTGCAATTCCGGGTCGATATCGCTGCCGTGACAGGCCGAACACGGCTGTTCGCGCATCGGAATGGCGGCGAGGTAATTCATCCTTGCAGCGTCTCCCTCCCCGCTTTGCCAGATGCGGGTGGCGGGCGCATTATCGACCAGCGGCTGCTCGGCCAGCTGGGCATAGAAGGGCGCAACCTCATCGCTGACAGCACCCGCCGGATTGCGGTTGCGATCCGATATGCGCACCACCTGCGCCCCGCTTTCCCCCGCAATCGCGGCGGCGATGCGCGGGGCTTCCTCGTGGCAGACGCCCAGCGCCTGCATTGGCCCGCCTTCGGCCATCGCCGCGCCCAGTTGCGCCTGCAAGGCCGAGGTGAATTCCTGCGCCAGCGGCTGGGACAGGACCACCACCGCAGCATCCTCCACCGTGGGAGCGAGGGTGATCTCCTCCTTCCCGTCAGGCGCGCAACCGGCCATTGCAAGGGCCAAAAGGACGGCGGCGAGCGGGCGGATCATGGCGGTTCTTCCTCAGGATATGGTCATGTCAAACACCACTATCCTGCGCAAAAACCCGTGTCTCAAGCCCTCACTTTGCCGCGCCTTGCCGCAGCGCACACCCTGTAGGACAGCAAAAGGCGAGCCCTCCCTCAACGGAAAGGCCCGCCTCCACTGTGTTGCCGATGCGGCGAAGGGGGTCAGCCGGGCATCAGCACAGTGTCGATCACATGGATCACGCCGTTCGACGCATCGACATCGGTTGCCGTCACCGTCGCCGAATTGCCCAGCGCGTCGGTCAGCATCACATTGCCATCCACCAGCGTTGCGGTGAGCGTGCCGCCGTTGACGGTCTCGACTTCGAGGCCGCCTTCGCCAGCGCCTTCGATCGCGGCGATGACGTCAGCCGCCATCATGTCACCGGCAACGACGTGATAGGTGAGGATGCCGCCCAGCGTTTCGGTGTCCTCGGTGGTGAGCTGCTCCACCGTGCCATCAGGCAGGGCATCGAAAGCGGCATTGGTCGGCGCGAACACGGTGAACGGGCCATCGCCATTCAGCGTATCGACCAGCCCCGCGGCCTGCACTGCAGCCACCAGCGTGGAGAAATCCGGGTTACCGATAGCGACATCGACCACGGTGCCCGGCTCCATGGGAGCGGCATCCATCGCCATGTCGTCTTCAACCGGAGCAGGCGCTTCGGCCTCGTTCGCACAAGCGGAAATGGCGAGCGCGCTGCCAGCCATCAGTGAGATCATGATATTGCGCATTGTCTTCATCCTTCCTCAGTGGGGGGTTCATCGGACCAACAACGCCCTCCACATGGTGTTCCGACAAATCCGTGTGAGGTGGACCAAAGCAGGTGGTGGCGGGGTGAGCTCCCGGCTTCTCCCGGAAAATCCCGCGTTTTCCCCCGGCAAACGGGCGGAGATCGCTCGCGCGATGGAACACATGGAACACGGTCCTGGGCCAGAAATCCCTTTCCGTAATCCTGCAGCGCGCGATGTGTGACCGTGTGAGCCACAAGTGTCACCTTGATCGCCATAAGTGTCACCCTGCCCTGCCCGACCTGTCACCCGGCTGGCGAACAGCCCCGCGCGCCAGCAGCGGATGCACCGCGCCCCGCTTTGCGAGCGCCTCCCGCCGCCGATCCGCCGCCTCGCGCATGGCCCAGTCCCACATCTCGGCAAACTTGGGAGCACGCGCCCGCAGCCGGTACGCCGCCTGCCTGCTCATGCCGACATCGCGCGCAGCAAGCGCAACCTTGCCATGGCGCGAAAGGTGGCGGAGGAAGGCTGCTGCCTTGTCCCCCGTCCAGCGGGTGTTGTCCGGTGGTGCGATGCTCATGCGCGGGAGCGGAGCATGGGCGGCGGGGTGTAGGAAAGGGGGGCTAGCCGCCCCTCCGCCATTTCGTGGTATTTACCAGTTCGGAAAGCTTTTGCCTTCATACTGGACGCATGGAGACCGTGAACTTTCTGCTGGACCGGCCGCTTGCCCTGCTGCTCGTGCTCGCCATAGGTGCCGCCATCGGCATTGCGGTTGAGCGCTTGGTGACCAAAGCCGAGCGCGAGAAGCGCAAGGCCTATTGGGCCGGTCGCAATGCAGGCAGGGGCACAGGAAACGTCCGCCCGATTGCGACGAAGCAGAACGGGCAGCGCAATGCGGCAGATTTCGCGGCTGAACAGCTCAAGCTGGTAAGCAGGGCCTCCTTCTCCTCACGTTCGCTGCTCAACAAGTCCGAAGCCAAGGTGTTCGAGGCGCTGGACAAGGCCGTGATCGCCCGCAATCCCGGCTGGCAGGTGATGGCGCAGGTCAGCCTTGGCGAATTCCTCGCCAGCCCGGACAAGGACGCCTTCCTCGCGGTCAACTCCAAGCGCGTGGACTTTGCGCTGATGGACGAGAATTGCCGCGTGGTGCACGCGCTGGAATATCAGGGCACCGGCCACAACGCTGGCGATTGCGCAGCGGCCCGCGATGCCGTGAAGAAAGAGGCACTGCGCAAGGCCGGGATCGGCTATCACGAAGTGGTGGCCGGACACACGACACCGGGCGAGTTGCGGGCATTGGTTGAAAAGCTGGTGGCCCGATAACTACCCAGATCCTCGCACCCGCCTTTGCAAAGCGCAGCCCCGCGCCCTAGGCGGGCGACATGCTCACACTCGACAGCATCATCTCTGACCGCGGGTCAAAATACGCCGTATCGGGCGCGCCGTGCCGTTCGGGCGAGGAGGCGAAGGCGCTGCTCGCCCAGCTCAATCGCAACAAGAAGTTCGCCAGGGCAACCCACAACAGCTGGGGCGTGATCTGCGAGGAAGGCCCCATCAAGAACGACGACGGCGAAAGCGGCGCAGGCATGATCATCCTGCGCATGCTCGAACGCGAAGGCCTGCGCGATCACCTGGTGGTGGTGACCCGCTGGTACGGCGGCAAGCACCTGGGCGGCGACCGCTTCCGCCACGTGCAGGCGTGTGTGGAGGCTTATTTGGGGGAGGTGCGGGGGTGAGAGAACCAAGTCAATTGAGGATAGCCGCCAGACTTCTTGCTGATAGGACAAGCTGTTGCAATCACCGCCGTTCCAGAATGCATCAGGTGTCGGTAGTCACGTCGTCCCAATCCAGATTGCAGTAGCCAACTAGCCAGTTAAGCGCGTGATCCCGCTCCATAATAACGTCATGGTCAAGGCCAGCCGGAGGTGCGATTCCACTCATTGAGGCTTGTCGGCTCGCCCAGTGATATCGATAGATAAGGTCAGCTTCGTCAAGAAGCTCAGCGTGAGGCCTCAATTCCAAGGAAGCAAAATCAGTGATACTCCGCACAAGATCAACAACCTCTGCCGCAGCGCAGCATTTATCGGGACGACCCAGTTCGCCTGGCAGTTTACCTAAGGCCCAAAGCAGAACGTAAGCTGCCTCATAACGCCAAACAAGCTGCGAGCGCTCCTGGTCCGATGGTGCGTTCAGTTCAAGATAGTGTCGCTCCAACGGCGAAAAAAAGTCGTGCGCCCCTTGTTCCTCAACGATCTCGTCAAAGCGTTCACGCTCCAATCCCTCTGCCAATGCCGCCATCAAAGTTAGTGCAAGAACGCGTTCCCCGACTTGCCGGGGGCTGCGAATTGCACTGCGACTTTCCATGTCGATGAATGGAAGGTGCGGGTTAACAGGAACAGTCTCGCTGACCAATCGCGCTTCTGAACGTGCGCGACGAGCCGTTGCTTCTGCCATTTCCGCCTCAGAGTATGGCTCCTCATCCTCAAACTCATCGTTGCCGAAGTCGTAAACCTCTGCGCCTTTAGGTTCGGGATACTCTTGATGAAACGGCTTGATCGTTGGACCGGTGTCCCCGCTCCTGCCAAATAGTTTTCGCAGCCAATCCAACTAATCCTCCGCCTTCACATACAAATCCCCGCCATCGCGATACTTCTCGCTCATCTCCTCCATCCCCTTCTCCGCGTCCTCGGCGTCAGCATTCGCCGCGATAAACGCATCGCTCGGCTGGTTCTGCTTGGCCGCAAATTCGCGCACCTCTTGCGAAATCTGCATCGAGCAGAATTTCGGGCCGCACATGGAGCAGAAATGCGCGGTTTTTGCGCCTTCTGCGGGGAGGGTCTGGTCGTGATACTGCTCCGCCGTGTCGGGATCGAGTGACAGGTTGAACTGGTCGCGCCAGCGGAATTCGAAGCGGGCGCGGGACAGGGCGTCGTCGCGCAGCTTGGCGGCCGGGTGGCCCTTGGCGAGGTCTGCCGCGTGGGCGGCCAGCTTGTAGGTGACCACGCCCACCTTCACATCGTCGCGATCGGGCAGGCCGAGGTGTTCCTTGGGCGTGACGTAGCAGAGCATCGCCGTGCCGTACCAGCCGATCTGCGCCGCGCCGATGCCGCTGGTGATGTGGTCATACCCCGGCGCGATATCGGTGACGAGCGGGCCGAGCGTGTAGAAGGGGGCTTCGCCGCATGCTTCCAGCTGCTTGTCCATGTTCTCCTTGATCTTGTGCATCGGCACATGGCCGGGGCCTTCGATCATCACCTGCACATCTTGGCTCCACGCGCGTTTGGTGAGTTCGCCGAGGGTGTAAAGCTCGGCAAACTGCGCCTCGTCATTGGCGTCCGCGATGGAGCCGGGGCGCAGGCCATCGCCCAGCGAATAGGCAATGTCATAGGCTTTGCAGATCTCGGTG
>JAUIJI010000125.1 GCA_030431435.1 Alphaproteobacteria bacterium
GTGCCTGCGCTTGCCGGAGATCGAGCTGGTGGCGAAGCGCGAAGGGCGGGTGGAGATGTTTTTTGCCGGTGATGCCATGGCCGGGCGGCGCTATTCGGAACCGGTCTGGGGCGAGCGGCAGCTGGTGGATCCTGCTGATCCCTATCCGGACCTCATGCGCCTGCTCGAACCGATCCGGCTCTATCTTGAAGGCTCAGACATCGCCTCGGTCAATCTGGAAACCGTGCTCGCAGATAGCGATCCGGGAGATTCGCCGCCGAAGTCAGTGGTGTTCTATGCACCGACGGCACTGGCCCGCGCGCTGGCGGACAGCGGGTTCGATTATGTCTCGCTCGGCAACAACCACAGCTATGACTATCTCGATGCCGGCCTCGACACGACCATTGCTGCCATCGAGGAGGCTGGTCTTGCCTGGTCTGGCGCGGGCTATGACGAGGCAGGCGCGCTGCGACCGGCTGCGATGGAGGCGGGCGGAACGGGCTTTGCCATGCTCGGCTATGTCGGCTGGAGGGGCAATGTCGAGCCCAACCAGGTGGCAGAGGACGGCAAGGGCGGGGCGGCCCTCGGCACCGAAGCCAATATCCGCGCCAGCGTGAGCGATGCCCGCGCGAATGGCCTGCTGCCGGTAGTCCAATTGCACGGCAGCCGCGAATACAGCGACCGCCCCACCGATATAAACCTTGCGCGCATGCATGCGGCGGTGGACGAAGGCGCGAAGATCATTGCCTCGCACCATCCGCATGTGACGCAGGGTATCGAGGTCAAGGACGGCGCAATCATCGCCTATTCGCTGGGCAATTTCCTGTTCGACCAGTATTTCATGCTCACCCAAGCGTCGTGGGCGCTGAAAGTGTGGGTGGATGATGGCGAGCCGGTGCGCGCCGAGGTGATCCCGCTGCGCATTCTCGATTATCGTCCGGTCCCGGCAATGGGCGCGGCGCGGCAGTTCGTGCTGGATCGGGTGCAGCGCCTGTCTGCTGAGAACGGCACGGTATTCACATCCAACGGCGGGCATTTGTCTGTCATGCTCGAAGCAGGCGAGAGGGCGGACGCGGTCGATCCAGACACCCGCCAGCTCGTCTATTGGGGTGATTTCGAGAATGTCCGGTTCGGCGATGCGCTGGACCGGACCTTGAAGGTCGACGGCGGAACCATCGAATACCGCTTTGATCCTGCTGCTGGCACAGCCATGGTCATGCAGCCCGACAGCGCGAACGCATCGATGACCTTGCAGCCATCCACCTTCTTCCGCAGCATCACCCGGCCCGAAGCTAGCTTTTCCGGGATGATCCGCAGCACTGTTCCCTTGCAGGTGGAGGTGCTGGTCCAGCATCGTCCATCAGGCAAAGGACGCTTGGCCGCGCTTGAAGAAGAACCGTTCGTCCCGGTTGGCTTGCTGGACATCAGCCGCAGCGAAAACTGGCAGCCGATTTCGGGCGAATTTGCGGTTCCGCGCCGCGAAGACGGCGAACCCGCTCCATTCCGGCTGGCCCTGCGCTTTGCTTCAGATGCTGGCTTGCAGCCGGTCATGATCGACGATTTCGTGGTGGGCACTCGGGCCCGATAGCGTGACGCGATTGAGAGTCAGAGCATCTGCTTGAGCGGAGTCGCTGTGTCGGCCAGCATTGCGGGCGCGACTGCGGCGCACGCTTCTACCAGCTTGCGGCCCTGCACATAGTCCTTGATGGCGTTGACGCAGTCGAGCGCAATGACCTTCCCGTCTTTCAAGTAAATCACCGAAAAGCTGCGCGTGGCAGTATCGCCGCGCAGCACAGTCTGGTCATGGGCGGTGGACAGGCCGACAGTCTGAAGCTTGAGGTCATACTGGTTGGACCAGAACCAAGGCGTCGCCTTGTAGGGCACCGGGTTGCCGCAGATGTGCTTGGCGGCAGTGTTGGCCATGTCATTGGCGTTCTGCACGCTTTCCAGCCGGATCATTGCGCCACCGGCAAAGCTGTTGGCGTGGAGGGCAAGGTCGCCGATCGCGTATACATGCGGCAGGCTGGTGCGGCAAAATTCGTCCACCGCCACGCCATTGGGGGCATTGGCGCCTGCTGCCACCAGTTCCTCAACCGAAGGTACGATGCCGATGCCCACGATCACCATGTCGCAGGGGATGACTTCGCCATCGGCCAGCCTGACGCCGGTGACATTGGTGCCGTCACCTTCGATGCAATCGACCACCGCGCCAAGCCGCAGGTCCACGCCCTGGCGGCGGTGTTCTTCCTCAACGAAGCGGGAGAGCTCCTCGCCCGCAACACGCGCGAGCACGCGGTCCAGCGCCTCGAGCAGGACTACTTCGCAGCCCAGCTTGCGCAGCACGGCAGCCGCTTCCAGCCCGATATAGCCGCCACCGATCACCACCGCGCGCTTCGCCCCGCCGTCCAGCTGGCGCATGATCGCATCGACATCAGCCTTGTCGCGCACCGCATGGACACCGGTGAGCTCCGCGCCCGGACAAGTCAGCTTGCGCGGCGTGCCGCCGGCGGACCAGATCAGTTCTCCATAACCCAGGTTGCGCCCGTCACGCAGCGAGACGGTTCGTGCCTCTGCATCCACCGCCACCACATCGGCCTGGAGCAACAAATCGACCTGCTTGTCCGCCCAGAAGCTTGCCGGCCGGATCAGGATGCGTTCGAATTCCTTGTCGCGCGCAAGGTATTCCTTGCTCAGCGGAGGGCGTTCGTAAGGCGGCTCGCTGTCCCGGCCAATCATGGCGATGCTGCCTTCGAAGCCGTTCTGGCGCAGCGCCAGCGCGGCCTGCGCCCCGCCGTGGCCGGTGCCGACAATGATGACGTCATATTGGGTCATGTTCTCAAGCTTCCTCAACGAAACCGGTGCCTGTGCCGAGCAGGACGTTCTGGCGCGCTATCTGGCAGGGCGTGAGGCTTGTGTCATCCCCAAGATATGTTCCGCAATGCGCTTGTCGCTTGCACTGTCGCGATGATTTTGGGACTCACGCCCAAGCTGCGAACTGCCTGGGGAATGCATGTGACGACCATCGGATTTATCGGCCTTGGCATCATGGGAAAGCCGATGGCGGGCCACCTGGCGAAGGCCGGTCACGCGCTCCATATCCGCAATGCCAGCGGCGGCGCGGCGGAGTTGAAGGCGGCAGGCGCAACAGGGCATGACAGCATGGCCCGGCTTGCTGCTGCGTGCGAAGTGGTGTTCCTGATGGTGCCCAACACGCCTGAGGTAGAATCGACCCTGTTCGGCGATGATGGCGTTGCAGCAGGCATGAGACCGGGCACGCTGGTGATCGACATGAGCTCGATCGATCCCTTGGCCACGAAGGGATTTGCGGAAAAAATTCGCGCGGCTGGCGGCGACTATGTCGATGCGCCGGTATCGGGCGGCGAAGTGGGGGCGAAGGCGGGCACGCTCACGATCATGGCCGGGGGAAGCGAGGAGGGTTTTGCCCGCGCCTTGCCAATGTTCGAGATCATGGGCGGCAATATCACCCATGTCGGCGATGTGGGCTCAGGCCAGACCTGCAAGGTTGCCAACCAGATCATTGTCGCGCTTAACATCGCAGCCGTGGGAGAAGCGCTGATCTTTGCCAGCAAGGCTGGTGCGGATCCTGCCAAGGTGCGCGAGGCGTTGCTTGGCGGTTTCGCGTCCTCAAAAGTGCTGGAGGTGCATGGCGAGCGGATGATCCGCCGCGCGTTCGACCCCGGCTTCCGCATGGACCTGCATCACAAGGACCTTGCCCTGGCCTTGCAGGGCGCGGACAACCTCGGCCTGTCGCTGCCGCAGACCGCGGCCTGCCAGCAATTGCTCAATGCCGCGCGCGGCAATGGCGAGGGCGAACTCGACCATTCGGCCATCATCCGCCAGCTCGAACGGCTTGCCGGGCACAGCCTCGGCTAGGCAAGCCCTCTGCTTCAGATCTGGTTGGGCGCTTCGGGATCGTGGTCCCAGGGGATGTGGCGGCTGTCGATCGTGACGAGGTTGTCCACTTCCACCAGTACGCCGCGGGTGTGATAGCCAAGCAACTGCTTGGTCGGCACATCGATATTGCGCACGAGGATCTCCGATTCCGGTGAGGTGAAATCGGTCATTCCGCGCGCGACCTCGTTGCCGTCCTTGTCGTAGATGTGGATGACATCGCCCTTCACGAACTCGCCGGTGATCGAGATCACATCGCCGCGATCGATTCCTCGGGCGCGCTCCTTGATCGCCTGCACCGCTTCGTCCGACACCACGATGGTGCCAGCCACAACCAGCCGGTTGATCAGCCAGGCTTCCCAGCTGTCGGACGGGTTGTCATGGGCGACAAAGGTGGTGCACACGCGCTTGCCATCGATCACGGAAGACACCGGATCGTCTGCCTCGCCATTGGCGATGATTGTGGTGGTGCCGGCGTTCTGCGCCATGTTTGCGGCCTGCACCTTGGTCAGCATGCCGCCGCTTCCAAGCGTGCTCACGCCTGCCGTGGCGGAGATATAGTCATTGGCATCATGCACGGTTTCGACCAGCTTGGCACCGGGTTCGCTGGGGTTCTTGTCATAGAGGCCGTCGACCCCCGTAAGGATCACGAGATGCTTCGCCTGCACCATTTGCGCGACCTTGGCGGCAAGGCGATCATTGTCGCCCACGCGGATTTCCTCGGTGGTGACCGTGTCGTTCTCGTTGATGATCGGAATGATCTTGGAAGCCAGCAGGCGGTTGAGCGTGTTCTTGGTGTTGAGGAAGCGCGAATGGTCCTCGAAATCGTCCAGCGTGACGAGGATCTGGGCGATGCTCAGGTCGTGTTCGTGGCCGATCTGCTTGTAGGCGTTGAGCAGCAGCGGCATGCCGCACGCAGCGGCGGCCTGCTTGTCGCGCAGTCCGGCGGTGGAAGGCGTGACGCCAACCACTTTCATGCCAAGCGCGACCGATCCCGATGAACACAGGATCACTTCGTGCCCCCTGCTTTGAAGCAAAGCGATATCCTCGACTATGCGCTGCATGAATGCCCAGCGCGGTTTTAGTCTTTCTTCATCGGTGAGAAGACTAGAGCCGATCTTTATGACAATTCGATTTTCTTTGATCACGAAATATAACTCTTTAAATAAATAGTTCTAACTCAATACAGAATATAAAGCTCATTCTGCACGGGAACGATTTGACAAAAAATGGGTTCCTAGGTAGGCGCGCCATATACAGACATATCGGTTTTTGGCAACGCCGCTCATCAGCAATTTTGGGCGTTGGAAATTTTGTGCCGATGCATGCAGATTTGGAGACGTTTGTGCGGATTGTATTGATCGGAAAAGGGAAAATGGGTTCGGCGCTGTTCAGCCAGTGGGTCGAAGCAGCAGGAAAAAGCCTGCCGGATCACCATTTTACCGTTGTCGACCCGCAAGCCGATCCTGCCGAAGCCAGCGACCGCGTCAGCATTGCAACCGATGTTTCGCAACTGGGCGATACGCGGTTCGACCTTGCCATCGTGGCGGTCAAGCCGCAACTCGTCGATGCCGTGCTGCCCGATTATGCCGACAGGCTGGCAGATGGCGGCTTTGTCGCCTCTATCGCGGCGGGTTGTTCGATCGCCCGGCTAAGCAAGCTTGCCAACGGCGCGCCGGTTGTGCGGATCATGCCCAATCTTCCGTCAGCCATCGGTCAGGGCGTGAGCGGGCTTTGCGCTGGCGACAATGTCAGCGATGCGCAGGGCAAGGCGGTTGAGCAACTGCTGTCCGTGAACGGCGAAACCGTTTGGGTGGAAGACGAGGACAAGCTTGACCGCCTTACCGCCATATCCGGTTCCGGGCCGGGATATGTTTTCGAGATTGCCCGCGCTTATGTCGCCGCTGCTGAAGAGCTTGGCTTTACCACCGAAGAAGCACGCAAGCTGGTGCTCGGCACGATCATCGGTACCGCCACCATGGCGCGCGATTCCGGTGATGACCTGGAGACCTTGCGCAATTCGGTGACCAGCAAGAACGGCACCACGCAAGCGGGCCTGCATGCGCTCAATGCCGATGGGGCGCTGGATATCCGCCTGCGCGCAGTGGCGGAAGCGGCCTACCACCGTGCGGTGGAGCTTCGCTAAACCCAAGCATTCGCAATCATTCCTGACAGACCAGACAAAGGCTTTCCATGAACACCGAAACCATGATTTCGCTGCTTGGATATTTCGTCCTGATGCTCGCCATCGGCCTGTATGCATGGAAGAAATCGACCAGCAATGTGTCCGAATTCATGCTCGGCGGAAGGCAATTGCCGCCCGCAGTTGCCGCGTTATCTGCCGGGGCATCGGACATGAGCGGGTGGATGCTTATGGGTCTTCCGGGCGCGGTCTATCTGGCCGGATACAGCGCGGCATGGATCGCGGTGGGCCTCGTGATTGGCGCCTATCTCAACTACCTGCTCGTGGCACCGCGGCTGCGCGTTTATACCGAGGTCGCCGAGGATGCGATCACCATCCCTGACTATTTCGAAAAGCGCTTTGCTGACAGCAGCCGCAACCTGCGGGTGATCTCCTCGCTGGTGATCGTGATCTTCTTCACGCTCTATACCTCTGCCGGGCTGGTTGCGGGCGGCAAACTTTTCGAGGCGAGCTTTGGCCTCGACTATCGCATGGGTCTGATGCTGACGGCTGGCGTGGTGCTGGCCTACACGCTGTTCGGCGGGTTCCTTGCCGTCAGCCTCACGGATTTCGTGCAGGGCTGCATCATGTTCGCCGCGCTGGTGATCGTGCCCATCGTCACCATCAGCAATCTTGGCGGCTGGACCGAAACGAAGAGTATCGTGAGCGCGATCGATCCGGGATACACACAATGGTTCTCGGACCTTACCACGCTGGGGCTGATTTCGGCGCTGGCATGGGGGCTGGGCTATTTCGGCCAGCCGCACATCATCGTTCGCTTCATGGCGGTGCGATCGGTGAAGGACATGCCTGCCACGCGCCGCATCGGCATGTCGTGGATGCTGGTGACGGTGGTCGGCTCTGTCCTGTGCGGGATATGCGGCCTTGCCTACATCACGCAGACCGGCACCGCGCTGGACGATCCGGAGGCGATCTTCATCGTCCTCTCGCAGACGCTGTTCAATCCTTACGTTGCAGGCTTCCTGCTGGCGGCGATCCTTGCCGCGATCATGAGCACGATTTCGTCGCAGTTGCTGGTCTCCTCCAGCTCGCTGACCGAGGATTTCTACAAGACCTTCCTGCGCAAGGAGGCGAAGCAGAGCGAACTGGTGCTGATCGGCCGTATCGCCACATTTGCCGTTGCGGTGGTGGCTGCGCTGCTGGCGATGGATCCGACCAGCAACATCCTCTCGCTGGTCAGCAATGCCTGGGCCGGTTTCGGCGCGGCCTTCGGGCCGGTGATCCTGCTGAGCCTGCACTGGCGGCGGATGACGCGCGCCGGTGCGCTGGCAGGCATGGTAGGCGGCGCGGCGACGGTGCTGATCTGGCTCTATTTCCCCTTCAGCATCGGCGGCGAGGCACCGTCTGCAGTGATCTACGAGATCGTGCCGGGCTTCATTGTCAGCACCTTGCTGGTTGTCGGCGTGAGCCTGCTGGGCAAACCGGCCGACGAGAAGGTCGAACGGGGCTTCGATGACATGCTGACCGCGCGTTCCGGCTAACAATTTACCTTCCACTTCGCTTGCTTTCTGAGCCTGGCCAGCGATAAGGTCGGCATGAAATCCAGGATCAGAAATTCGGACGCGGATACGCGAACAAAGCTGCTCGCAGCGGCTGAGCGCATCATACTTGAAAGCGGCCTCAC
>JAUIJI010000008.1 GCA_030431435.1 Alphaproteobacteria bacterium
GAAGGCCAAGGCGGCGATGGCCCAGTCAGGCATGGACGACAAGGTCCTCGTCCACATGGATGCCATCATCGGCTCCATGACGGTGAAGGAACGTGCGCGCCCCGAACTGATGAACGCCAAGCGCAAGAAGCGCGTGGCGGCAGGCTCGGGAACCTCGGTGCAGGAGGTCAACAAGCTCCTCAAGATGCACCAGGAAATGGGCCGCGCGATGAAGCAGATCAAGAAGATGGGCGGGCTGAAGGGCCTTGCCGCCATGTTCGGGGCAGGGGGCGGTGGTGCCCCCGGCGGCGCTCCCGGGGGAACGGGTGGCGGCATGCCGGGCCTTCCCGGTGGCGGCGCAGGCGGGCTTCCGCCTGATCTCCAGAATTTGTTGAACAAGAAGTAATTACACAATTTCAAATATTTGAATTGGAAAGGTAACACAAAATGGCAGTAACTATCCGTCTCGCACGCGGTGGTGCGAAGAAGCGTCCCTATTACCGCATCGTGGCTGCTGACAGCCGCCGTGCCCGCGATGGCCGCTACCTGGAACAGATCGGCACCTACAACCCGATGCTGCCCAAGGATGACGAAAACCGCGTCAAGCTGAACGAAGACCGCGCCCGCTACTGGCTGAGCGTTGGTGCCACCACCAGCGACCGCGTCGCCCGCTTCCTCGATGCTGCCGGCATCAAGGAACGCGCACCGCGCAACAACCCGAAGAAGGGCGAACCGGGCGACGCCGCCAAGGAACGCGCTGAAGAGAAGGCCGCCAAGGCCGCAGAAGCTGAAGAAGCCGCAAAGGCTGCCGCAGCCGAAGCCGAAGCAGTGGCAGAAGCTGTCGAGGACGTGGTGCCGGAAGATGCGACTGCAGAAGATGCAGCTGCCATCGCTGACGAGCAGGCCGAAGGCGGCACGCCGAACGAGCAGGCCGACGACACGGCAACTGCCGACGAAGCACCGGCTGCTGACGAGAAGTCGGAAGGCTGATCTTGGCACAGGACAAGCCCGTCACCCTCGCCGCGATCACCGGCGCTCATGGGGTGACGGGCGAAGTCCGCCTGAAGCTGTTCGGCGAGGGGCTTGCCTCGCTGAAACAGCACAAGAGCTTCAATGACGGCGCGCTGACGCTGAAGAAGTTGCGGGATGACAACAAGGGCGGCGCAATCGCCCGTTTCGAGGAAATCGCAGACCGCAATGCAGCGGAAAAGCTGCGCGGCACCGTGCTCACCGTCTCCCGTTCTGCCCTCCCGCCACTGGCCGAGGGCGAATATTACCATACAGACCTGATCGGCCTTGCCGCCGTCTCCACCGACGGGGAAGCGCTCGGCACCGTCATCGCCGTCGAAAACTATGGTGCAGGCGACGTGATCGAGATCGAACGGCCTGCGGCGGAGGGCCAGAAGCCGAAGAGTTTCATGGTGCCGATGCGGGTCGAAGCCGTTCCCGAATGGGATGGCGAACGGCTTGTCGTGTCTGCCGACTTTGCCAATGCCTGACCGGGCAGAGGCTGCAGTTGAACTTACTGCGTTATTGCACTAATACACCTGCGGGACGATCCAGCGGGAGAATGCCATGACGGCGACCCTCATCATACTCGCAATCGCGGCGCTATTTGCAGCACTTGGCGGCGGACTGGCGCTTGGCCTGCACCTGTTCAAGCGATCGATGCCGCGCAAGAAGCGGATCGCGTGGTCTGCGGGCCTTGCCGCAATCCTGCCGATGATCGTGCCGCTTGTCGCGTTCCTGATCGAGGGCGTGGCGTTTTCAGCAGACGAGGCATCGGAGATGGTGATCGGCACGCTCGCGATCCTCAGCACCACGGCGATTGCGGGTTTCGTGCTGTGCCTGCCCGCTGCGTGGTGGGTCACCACCAAACTCGCAGTGACCGGCGGCGACAATGACGATGGCGAGGACCTGCCTTTGCTGGAGGACACGCACCAGCTGCCCGAAACTGTTGACGTCACCGTCAATGACCGGATGGCACCGCAGGCAAGCTGACCCCGTGATCTTTGCGCTGATCTTCTTCATTTTCGCGATCATCCTGCTCAACGGCTTTGCTGCGGGCATGGCGGCGGCGATTTATCTGAAGCGCAGGGAATGGCCGCGCAGCAGGCGGATACTGATCGCAGTGGCGCTGGCGGGGCTGATACCCGTGCTGATGTTCAGCGGGGTCGCTCTGTTCTCGCCGGGCTCGGTGGAGGAGACGGGACTGGTCATCGGCTTCCTGCTCCTCGTGTTTGGCGGAGGCGGGGCGCTCGTTTCGCTCCCTGGCGCGATCATGATGAGCCGCATGGTCGAGCGCGGGCCCTCGCTTGGCGATACGTTTGAATAGCGCAGCATTTGCCTTGCGCGACAACGCAAGCTAGCGCGGATGCCATGCCCGTTCTCGAGATCAGCTTCGGCCTTGCTTACTGGATAGTGCCGGTTGCGGTGGGGTATCTCCTGTCCCGCTTTCGCCCTCAATTGGCATGGTGGAAATGCGGGCTTGTCTCGGGACTGCCCTTTGCACTGGTGCTGCTCGGCTTCGCCATCTGGATCGCGATGACCTCGGACATATCCACTTGTGACAATCCGCCGTGCCAGAACATGGCACCGCTGTTCTTCTGGGCTGCGCTCGCAGGATCGGTGTTTACGCTGGGGCTTGGCTTTGTGCTGGGTCTTGTGGGCCGCGCATTTGCGCCGAGAATGCGCCAATCGAAAGGGGAGTGATGGTTGAACTGCTGATTTCTGCGCTGGTTTTCGGCTTGCCGCTTCTCGTCGGCTTCCAGCTGGCACGCCGCAAGCCTGACTGGGGACCGTTCCGCGTGTCCTTCCTTGCTTCGCTGCCGATGGGCGTGGTGTTCCTGATCGGCGCGATCATCCTTCCGTTTACCGTGAGCACTCCGCCCTGCGCAGAGCCGCCATGCCCGGACCCTGCGCCCCTGTACTTCTGGGCCATGCTGATCTGGGGCATCGTCGCGCTGTTGGTGGGCTTCGGCCTTGGCATGGTGGGCCATGCCATGGGCGCTAAGAAGCACAAGAAGCAGCCATCCGAATGACTTTCGCCGCCACTGTCCTGACGCTCTATCCGGAGATGTTTCCCGGGCCGCTCGGCGTGTCGCTGGCGGGCCGCGCGCTGGAGCGGGGGGACTGGTCGATCGAGACTGTCCAGATCCGCGACTTCGCGACCGACAAGCACCGCACGGTGGATGATACGCCGGCCGGTGGCGGTGCGGGCATGGTGCTGAAGGCGGATGTGCTGGGGAGCGCGCTTGACCATGCCATAGAGGCACAGCCTGAGGTTTCAATCCTCGCCATGACGCCGCGCGGCAAACCGATCACGCAGGAGCGCATTCGCGCAATCGCATCCGGCCCCGGCGTCACCATCATCTGCGGCCGTTTCGAGGGCTTTGACGAGCGCATTTTCGAAGCGCGTCCAAGAATCGAGGAAGTGAGCCTTGCCGATATCGTGCTGTCGGGCGGGGAACCGGCGGCATTGGCCATATTAGACGCTTGCATTCGCCTGCTTCCCGGCGTAATGGGCGCGCCTTCAAGCGGTATTGAGGAAAGCTTCGAAAGCGGCCTCCTGGAATATCCGCAATATACCCGACCTGTTGAATGGGAAGGGCGCACGATCCCTGAAGTGCTGCGATCGGGGGATCATGCGAAGATTTCGGCATGGCGAAAGCACATGGCGGAAGAGACTACTCGGTTACGCAGGCCGGACCTTTGGGAGCGTCATGAGGGCGCTCGGGACCAGCCTGCCTCTGGCGCGCGGCGTGAAATGAAGGATTAGGGCCATGGGTCTTATTCAGGAACTCGAAGCTGAAAGCATTGCTTCGCTTGCAGAGGGGAAGGACATCCCCGATTTCCGCGCCGGTGACACCGTGCGCGTTGGTGTGCGCGTCGTCGAAGGCCAGCGCACCCGTACCCAGAACTTCGAAGGCGTGGTGATTGCCCGCTCGAACCGTTCGATCAACAGCAATTTCACTGTTCGCAAGATCAGCTTCGGTGAAGGCGTGGAGCGTGTGTTCCCGCTGTATTCGCCGAACATTGAATCGATTACCGTGGTCCGCCGCGGTATCGTGCGTCGGGCCAAACTCTACTATCTGCGCGGCCGCACCGGCAAGCGCGCCCGCATCGCCGAGCGTCGGGAGAATGTTGGCCAGTAAGGCCGCGAGACATCTCCAAAACAAACGAATTAGGCGGGGCGGTTCCAGATTTCAGGAGCCGCCCCGTTTTTCATTGCACTCAAGCGCAGGCGCGCTAGGCAGCGCCGCGACGAATTACGGAGTTAATCAATGGGGTATCGTGTTGCAGTAGTGGGTGCCACGGGCAATGTCGGGCGCGAAATGCTCGCCATCCTGGCCGAGCGCGGCTTTCCGATGGACGAAGTGGCAGCAGTCGCTTCCCCGCGCAGCCAGGGCACCGAGATCGAGCTGGGTGACACCGGCAAGATGCTCAAGTGCAAGAACATCGAGCATTTCGATTTCACCGGCTGGGATATCGCGCTGTTTTCCTGCGGCAGCGGGCCGACCAAGGAATATGCGCCCAAGGCTGCGGCTGCCGGCTGCGTGGTGATCGACAACAGCTCGCTCTACCGCATGGACCCGGACGTGCCGCTGATCGTGCCTGAAGTGAACCCGGACGATATCGACGGCTATACCAAGAAGAACATCATCGCCAATCCCAACTGCTCCACCGCGCAGATGGTGGTGGCGCTGAAGCCGTTGCACGATGCCGCCACGATAAAGCGTGTGGTCGTATCGACCTATCAGTCGGTCTCCGGCGCGGGCAAGCAGGGCATGGACGAGCTGTTCGAACAGAGCCGCGCGATCTTCGTCGGTGATCCGGTCGAACCTGCCAAGTTCACCAAGCAGATCGCCTTCAACGTCATCCCGCATATCGACGTGTTCATGGATGACGGTTCCACCAAGGAAGAGTGGAAGATGGTGGTCGAGACCAAGAAGATCCTCGATCCCAAGGTCAAGGTGCAGGCCACCTGCGTGCGCGTGCCGGTGTTCGTGGGCCATGCCGAATCCATCACGCTGGAGTTCGAGAAGGAACTGTCTGCCGAACAGGCGCAGGACCTGCTGCGCGAAGCACCGGGCCTGATGCTCGTCGACAAGCGCGAGGACGGCGGATACGTCACCCCGGTCGAATGTGCCGGTGACTATGCCACCTACATCAGCCGCGTGCGCGACGATTCCACCGTCGACAATGGCATCGCGCTGTGGTGCGTGTCGGACAATCTGCGCAAGGGCGCTGCCTTGAACGCGGTGCAGATCGCAGAATTGCTGGGCCGCAAGCACTTGAAGAAGGGCTGATCCGCGATAGGGTTCAAGGGCAATGACCGCTTTTGAACCCTACGCCCCTCTCAATGTGCCCAAACCCTTTGGTGAGGGGGTGTGGATTGTCGATGGTCCTGAAATCGCCATGGATTTTCCCCTCGGGCTGAAGGTGCCTTTTCCCACCCGCATGGTGGTGGTGCAGCTTGAAGATGGCCGGTTGTGGCTCCATTCCCCGATTGCGCCGGATGATGGGCTTGTCGCCGCGATCCGCGACATGGGGGAAGTGGCCTTCCTCGTCGCCCCAAATTCCATCCATTATTGGTACATGCCTGAATGGCACGTGCTGTTTCCCCAGGCGGCGTGCTTCTATGCCCCTGGAATTGCCGAGCGGGCCGAAGGGCGCAAGGCCATGCCTGATGGAGTTGTGCTGACCAACGATGCGCCTGCAGAATGGGCTGGACAGATCGATCAGGTCCTTGTTCCCGGGCCCGTGGTGAGCGAAGCCGTGTTCCACCATCGCAGGAGCAAGACCGTGGTGCTGGTGGACCTCATCGAGAACTTCGAACCCGCGCGGATGAACAGCTGGTTCTGGCGTGTCGCCGGGCGCTTTGCCGGGGTTGTCGATCCCGATGGTCGTGCACCGGTAGATTACCGCGCGACTTTCCGCAAGAACAGGGATGAAGTTGCCGCCCGACTGGAGCAGGTGATTGCCTGGCAACCGAAGCGCGCCGTGATGGCCCACGGCAGGCCCTATGTTGGCAACGCCGTTGCGGAACTGCGCCGATCCTTTCGCTGGGCAGTCGGCTAGCGGCCATCAAGGCTGGCGGCTGCCAGCGTGGCGGGACGGGCGTGACGGTCAGGAAGGGTGTTTGCCCGGTCCGCGCGGCGGTGAGGGTTTCTTCATCAGCATGATCAGCGGCACCGCGGCCAGCACCAGCCACATCAGCATGTAGTAATCGTTGATATAGCCGATCATCGCTGCCTGGCGGTTCACCTCGGCATCCATCATCATCAGTGCTGCGCTGCCGAAGCCCTGGAACCGGTCGAGCGAGGACAGGTCCACCGCGTTGCTGGTGGCCGAATTGACATGCGCGCCAAGGTCCGCATGCGATATCTGGATGCTGCGCGAAAGCAGGAACGCCATCACCGCGATGCCGATCGACGAACCGACCGAGCGGGCGAGGTTGGTGATGCTCGATGCCTCTGTCCGCAGCTGCGGTGCCAGCGTGGCAAAGGCGAGCGTGTTCAGCGGGATGAAAACGAAGCCGATGCCAAGGCCCTGCACAAGGCCCGAAGACACCAGTTCCCATGTGCCGACATCGATCGACCATCCGCTCATCATGTGGAAAGACCATGCGGTGACGAGAAAGCCCAGAGCGACGAGGACACGGGAATCGATCTGCTTGCGGATCATGAAGGAGGCGATCTGCATGCTGCCGATCACGCCGATGCCGCGCATCATCAGGATTACGCCGGTATCGATCGCACTGTAGCCCAGCAGGCCCTGCAGCATCGGTGGCAGCAGCGCCATGGACGAGAACATCACGAAGCCGACCACGGTCAGGAACAGGATCGCCACCACCAAATTGCGGTCAGCGAAAAGCGCGCGATCGAACAGGGGGTGCTTGCCGGTCATGATGTGGACCACGGCCATCCACCCGCTGCACAGGCAGACCAGCAGGTAGATCCAGCATTCCATCGATTCGAACCATTCGACATGCGGCCCGCGGTCGAGCAGCAATTGCAGGCTGGCCAGCATCGCCCCGATCAGCGCGAAGCCGAGCAGGTCGAAGGGGCGCTTGCGGGTCTCGGTCGCGGGCATGGCGCCCAGCAGCAGCATGAAGGCGATCGCGCCCAGCGGCACGTTGATGTAGAAGACGAAGCGCCACGACCAGTACTCGGTCAGGTATCCGCCCAGTACCGGGCCGATGATCGGACCGAGCACCACGCCCGCGCCCCACAGTCCCATCATCTGCGCGTGCTTGCTGCGCGGGGTGATATCCAGCATCACGGCCTGCCCGACGGGGATGAGGAAGGCTCCCGCTACGCCTTGCAGCGTGCGGAACAGCACCATGTCGCCCAATCCCTGCGCCGCGCCGCAAGCGACGGAGGTGATCACGAAGGCGAGGATCGAGCCGAGGATCAGCCGCCGGGTGCCGATCCGCGCGCCAAGCCAGCCGGTAATCGGCAGGGCCACGGCGCTGGCGATGATATAGCTGGTCAGCACCCAGGTGATCGTATCGGGCGCCGCGCCAAGCGTGGTCTGCATATGCGGGATCGCGACATTGGCGATGGTCGCATCGATCAGCTGCATCATCGATGCCAGCATGACGCCGGTGATCACCAGCGCAGGGCTGGCAACGGGGATATGGGGCGCGTCCTCCGCGGGCGCAGGCGGCTGGCCTGCGGGGGCAGGGGCGCTGGCCGCCATGGCCTATTCGCTGTCTTCGGTGAACACGGTGACTTCGGTCGAAAGCCCGGCGATCAGCTGGCGCGGGCTCTGCTCGTCCAGTTCGATGCGCACGGGCACGCGCTGCGTCACCTTGATCCAGTTGCCGGTGGCGTTCTGGGCAGGGAGCACGGAAAATTCCGACCCTGTCCCCGCGCCGATCGATGCGACATGGCCGTGCAGCACAAGGTCGGGATAGGCATCGAGGCGCACTTCGGCGCGCTGTCCGGCGGCCATGTGATCGAGGTCCGTCTCCTTGAAATTCGCCTCGACAAAGGTGCTGCCGCGCGAAACCAGCGTCAGGATCGGCAGGTTGGGCAGCACCTGCTGGCCGATCTGCAAGCGGTCTGCCTCGGCCACGCGACCGGCAGATGGTGCGCGGATTTCGGTGCGGCGCAGGTCCAGCTCTGCCGAGGCGCGCTGCGCCTGAGCTGCAGCGATGCGCGGATCCTGCCCCGGAACCGCGCTGCCACGGGCCAGCCTTGCGCGCGCTTCGGCCTGTTGCGCCTCGGCCTGACGCAACCGGTCCTCTGCCTGGGCAACGGCGTGCTGCGCCGCGTCATAGGCCGCACGGGTGGTGAAACCGCGTTCCAGCAGTTCCTCCTGCCGCCGGAACTGCGTGCGGGCAAAGGCGATATCCTCGCGCGCTGCGGCAATGTCCACGCCGGTAAGGCTGGGATCGTTCCGCTTGGCGGTGAGGTCTGCTTCGGCGGTGGCAATTGCCGCGTTGGCGGCCTGGATCTGCAGCTGGAACGGCTCTGGATCGATGCGGAACAGCAGGTCGCCCGCGTTCACCTCGTCATTCTCCGCCACCGCAACCTCGACGATACGCCCGCCGACTTCGGCGCTGACCGCGACCATGTCCTGCTTGATATAGGCATTGTCGGTGCTCACCTTGCCTTGCTGGCTGAGCCAGTAGAATGCCGCCGCTGCAACCAGCACCAAGGGCACGGACAGCATCAGCACGATACGCCTGGCTTTACCGCTCTTCCTGCCGGTGCTTTCCGGTTGCGCGTATTGGCCCGGTTCGGGCGTTTGCGGGTCGGCTTCCGCCATGTTCCTTTGAGTCCCTCTCAGCTTTGCGCGCTGTTTATAGGGAATGGTTTCTAACAACAACTGGTCTGCTGTGCGGGGCTGACCGCGCCCCCGCAGTGAGCTAGGACAACCCGCGATGAGTTCCATGACCTTGCACGCAGACCTCTTTTTCAGCTTTCGCTCGCCCTATTCCTACCTCGCGGTGGGCCGCTATCGCGCGCTGGCGCAGCAATATGATTTCTCCATCCGCTTGCGCACGGTAATGCCGCTGGCAATTCGCGATCCGCAATTCTTCGCCCGCGGCAATCCGCTGATGATGCCCTATGTGCTGGCAGATGTGCAGCGGATGGCGGACTATCTCGGTCTCCCGCTTGCCTGGCCGGATCCCGATCCGGTGGTGCAGGACCTTGAGACGCGCGCTATCGCGGCAGAGCAGCCGCATATCCGGCACATATCGCGCCTTGGTGAAGCGGCAGAGCGGCTCGGGGAAGGGCTGGCCTTTGCGCATGAAGCAGCACAGCTGATCTGGCGCGGAACCAGGGGCTGGAACGAGGGCGATCACCTTGCCGGCGCTGCTGCGCGGGCGGGGCTGGACGGGCAGGCGCTGCAAGACATGGTTGCCAGCGAGGCTGCCACGCTTGATGACGGTATCGAACAGAACCACGCCGCGCTGGAGGCGGCAGGCCATTGGGGCGTGCCGACGCTGGTGTTCGACGGGGAACCCTTCTTCGGGCAGGACCGTATCGACATCGCGCTCTGGCGCATGAAACAGGCAGGATTGCAGGAACGATGAGCATGGAAACGATCGCAAGCTTCGATGGCGCGGAACTGGCTGTGCACCGCGTTGGCGAAGGCAGACCGGTGCTGCTGCTGCACGGCCTGTTTTCCAGCGCGGCGATGAACTGGATCGATTTCGGCCATGCGCGGACGCTGGCCGAGGCAGGGTTTGAAGCGATCATGCCCGACTTGCGCGCGCATGGACAAAGCGCCACGCCGCATGATCCGCAAGCCTATCCGCCTGATGTGCTGATGCGCGATGCCCGCGCAGTGGCGGATGCTCTCGGTCTCGAAGCTGGCAGATACGACCTTGTCGGCTTTTCGCTTGGCGCGCGCACTGCGGTGAACGCCGTGCTGGCCGGGATGCAGCCGCGCAGGCTGGCGCTGTGCGGGATGGGCCTGCAGGGGCTTTCCGGCTGGGCGCGGCGCAGCGCCTTCTTCATCGATGCCATCGACCGTTTCGAGGAGGTGAAGCACGGCGATCCTGCCTATTTCGCCGTGTCCTTCATGCGCAAGATGGAGGTGGACCGCGTGGCCGCGCGGCTGTTGCTGCAGGCTGTCGAGGATATCGAGGATGCTGACCTGTCCGGCATCACCATGCCCACAGGTGTCATCTGCGGCGATCAGGATCGCGACAACGGATCGCCGCAGGACCTTGCCGATGCATTGCCGCAAGGAACCCATATCGAAATTCCCGGTACGCATATGTCCTGCGTCACAAAACCGGAACTCGGGCAGGCCATCGCAAGTTACCTGTCCGATTGAGAAGACACTCGTCGAGGTTCGATGGCCATATAGCTGTGGCTGCGACATCCCTTGGCGGCGTGGGACGAGCTGTGAGGGGAAACAGGATCATGAAAACTAGCTGGATCGCCGTATTCGGGCTCGCCACCGTCGCATGCTCTGGCGTGGGCGATAGCTATGGATCGCCTGCATCAGCCAGCGACATCACCGGTACATTATTCGTCGCCAACAAGCGCGGGGCGAGCCTCAGCCGGCTGGATTTGGCGAGCGGCGAAGAGACGCACCGTGCGACCACATGCGAGAACCCGCACGAATTGACAGTCTCGCCTGATGACACGCTGGTGATGGTGGCCTGCTATTCGGGCCGGACGGTGGAAGCTTATCGCACGGCAGACCTGTCGCGAGCTTACCAGGCGGATCTTGGCGCCAGTGCGCGCGTGCACAGCGCTGTGTGGCTCGACGATGACCGGATCGTGGCTGGCGCAGAAGGCCGCGGTTCGCTGGTCGAGATGGAGCCGCAGGAAGATGGCACTTTCGCGCTCACCGAAATTGGCAGTGGCGGTGATGGCCCGCATATGGTCGCGGTCAACGATGCCGGCGATACGGCATGGGGCACCTTCATCCCGGCGGGGAGCGTGGTGCGATATGACCTGGTCACGAACGAGGAAGCGCTTCGCATCCATGTGGGCGAGGATATCGAGGCACTGGCGCTGTCGCCTGACGGCTCGACTGTCTGGGTCGGCTCGAACAGCGCGAACACTGTCTATCGCCTCGACGCGCGAACGCTGGAGGTTCAGGCCGCAATCCCTGTGGGTGAGGTTCCGATCCGCATCGCCGCGCATCCGGGCGGGCAATATGTCGTGTCGTCCAATTTCGGCAGCGGCGATCTCAGCGTGATCGATACTGCGAGCAATGAGGTTGTGCGGACGATCCCTGTCTCAGGCTCTCAGGATGCGGCGCAAGTGACCCTGGTGTTCAATGAAGACGGTTCCCGCCTCTACGCCGCAGAAACCGGCGATGACGTGATCGCCGAGGTCGACTTCGAGACTGGCGAAGTGTTGCGGCGCTTGCCAGCAGGGCCGGGCGGTGACGGGCTGGCGGTGATTGACTGATACTCCCCATTCGTCGCCCCGTGCTTGACACGGGGCAGGGCTGCCTCTTGTCCGAACCATGCAACAAGTAAGCCTTGGCCCGCATCAAGTGCGGGCCGACGAAGCAGGGCGTCTTCCCCTGATCAAGCCAACAAAAAGGGCGCCGACCCTTGCAGGTGGCGCCCTCTTTTATCGCTTGAGCGGTGAAGTCAGCCTCAGGCTTCCTCTTCACCTGCTTCGTCAGCAGCGGCCTCTTCACCGGCATCTTCGGCCGGGGGAAGGTCGCCCAGTTCGCGATCGGGATCGAGCTCGTGCTGGAAGCCGGCTTCGGCTTCTGCCGCAGCTTCTTCCTCGTTCATCTGCGCAATCACGTCGACACCCTGGCTCTGCAGTTCGGCTTCGTCATCCGAGCGGGCCACATTGGCCTTCACGGTGATCTGGACTTCCGGGTGCAGGGCGATGGTCACGTCGAACATGCCGATGGTCTTGATCGGCGCGCCCATGATGACCTGCTTCTTGTCGATGTCGTGGCCCTTGTCGACCAGACCGGCAGCGACGTCACGAACGTTGACCGAGCCATACAGCTGGCCAGTGTTCGAAGCAGCACGGATGAGAACGATCTCTTCGCCGGCAACCTTGTTGCCCTGCGCTTCGGCAGCCGTACGCTTTTCGGCGTTTTCCGCTTCGAGGCGTTCGCGGTTGGCTTCGAAGACAGCCTTGTTCGCATCATTGGCGCGAAGGGCCTTCTTCTGCGGCAGCAGGAAGTTGCGGGCATAGCCGTCACGCACGGAGACGACGTCACCGATGGTGCCGAGCTTTTCGACGCGTTCGAGGAGAATGATATCCATGTGTCTTACTCCCCTTACTTCACGATGTAGGGCAGCAGGCCCAGGTGGCGGGCGCGCTTGATGGCCTTGGCCAGTTCACGCTGCTTCTTGGCAGAAACGGCGGTGATGCGGCTCGGCACGATCTTGCCACGCTCGGACATGAAGCCCTGCAGCAGGCGCGTGTCCTTGTAATCGATCTTCGGCGCGTCCTTGGCGTTGAACGGGCAGGACTTGCGGGGCCATCTTCGTGTTCTTCGACAGCGATGGGCAGCCAGCGGATGACGTCTTCGTTGCTCTTGTTCTGGCGCTCAAGTTCGGCCACCAGCGAACCCGGTCCGTCGATGTTCAACATCACGAAGTGGGCCTTGCGGTTACGGTCGATCTTGTATGCGAGGGACTTGAGGCCCCAGGTTTCGGTCTTGGTGACCTTGCCGCCATTGTTCTCGACGATTTCCGTCGTGGCAGCTGCAAGCGCATCAACCTGAGCCTGGCTCAGATCCTGGCGCGCAAGCAACACGTGCTCGTAAAGAGCCATGTCACGCTTCCTTTCATGTTCCTGCCGATCGCTGGCTTGTCCGTCCGGATGACGGGGCCCCTCCGGCTTTCTTCAACAACCCGTTCCGCTGTGGAAAAGGTTTCCACGAGGGCCGTCGCCCCCGCGGAAGAGGCGCACATAGACGAATTGCCCCGGAATGCAAGCGCGGCTAGCATCGGCTTTCAATCGAGGGGAGTATTCCATGAAGCGTGCCATCATCGCCACAACTGCGGCAATCGCTGCAACCTTTGCCGCACCTGCCACCGCGCAGGAAGCCCCGCCGGAACCGGGGCTGGAATTGCTCTACCGCTCGGTCGTGTCGCTGGGCGAGGCGATCGAGGTGGGTGAAACCGCGCGCGGCGTGCGGCGCATCATCCCCATTACCGGCGGAACCTTCGAAGGGCCGGACATGCGCGGCGAGATCCTGCCGATGGGCTGGGACTGGCAGCTCGATGTCACGGGCGGCTGCTCGCAGATCATCGCCGACTATTTCCTGCGTACGGATGACGGGGCGGTGATCAACGTCGTGAATACCGGCGCGCTGTGCCGCCCGAACGAGGATGGCCCGCGCCCGGTGCGCACCAGCCCCGTGTTCGAAGCGCCGCTGGGCAAATACGAATATCTGAGCGAAGGCGCCTATATCGGTACGCTGGGCTTTGATCCCACGGTCCAGGAACCGCACGTCGTCATCACCGTATACAAGGCGAACTGACGCGCACGACTTGCGCGGTCGCCTCGCAGTCGGCAAGGCTGGCCAGCGGATCACAAGCTGACACGTAAGGAATCTGCATGCCCGGTGGCCTTGTCGCCCTGCTAGACGACGTATCGATCATCGCCCGCACCGCTGCCGCCAGCGTGGACGACATTGCAGCGGCTGCGGGCCGGGCAGGGTCCAAGACGGCGGGGGTGGTGATCGACGATGCGGCGGTGACGCCAAGCTATGTCACCGGCCTTTCGCCCGCGCGCGAACTGCCGATCATCTGGAACATCACCAAGGGCAGCCTGAAGAACAAGCTGCTGATCCTGCTGCCGGGCGCGCTGCTGCTCAGCGAATTCCTGCCGGGCGCGATCATCTTCCTGCTGATGCTGGGCGGAGGTTACCTGTGCTATGAAGGCGCTGAAAAGGTGCTGGAAAAGCTCGGCGGCGAAAAGCACGGCAAGACGGTGGATGACGTGATCGAGGATCCCGTCGCCTTCGAGAAGCAGCGCGTATCAGGCGCAATCCGCACCGACCTTATCCTGTCGGCCGAAATCATGGCGATCACCCTGAACGAGGTGGCTGCCGAAGACCTGCTGACGCGCGGCGCGGTGCTGGCGCTGGTGGGAATCGCGGTGACGGTCGCGGTCTATGGCACGGTGGGGCTGATCGTGAAGATGGACGATGTCGGCCTGCACCTGGTCAAGAACGGTATTACAGCAGCGGGCCGCAAGTTCGGACGCCTGCTGGTGCAGGGAATGCCAAAGCTGCTGGTGGCGCTGTCGCTGATCGGCACCATCGCCATGCTATGGGTCGGCGGCGGGATCATCCTGCATGGGCTGGAAGAGATCGGCCTCGGCGCTCCTGCGCATATTGCCCACGACATCCAGCACTGGGTGGAACAGGCCACTGCAGGGCTGGGCGGAGTGCTCGGCTGGCTGACCTATGCTGCCCTGTCAGCGATTTTCGGCCTTGTGCTGGGCGCGGTGATCGCGCTGCTGCTGCACAAGGTGCTGGGGCTGGGCCATGCGGTCGAGGACGCAGAAGCGGAAGCGCACTAGGCGCTACATCCAGCGTGCATGGCGCGGCGGAATGTCGTCGGGCTCTGCTTCAGGCACAGGTTCCGGATCGGGCATCGCTTGCGGGATGGGATGCGCGCTGGGGGCATCTTCTGGCGCGCGCGGCCTTGCCGGTGGGGCCAGTTCGCTCATGGCTTTTTCCCCGCCGTGGCAATCCTCTTGTGCGTCATGGTCCACAAAACCGAGCCGCCCCTCGGCAATCGCATCGCGTCGGCGGCGGCGCTCTTCGGCGATCCATGTGTCGACATCGCTCCAGCAGCGGCCATCGCTGCATTCCACGCGCTCGTCCGGGTGGATCACGAACCACGGATCATCCTCGGCTGCGCGCTGGTCCACCACCAGCGGGGTGAGGATGCGTTCGGAACTGACTTGCCAGCCAACCACATTGGCGCGCACCAGGTCGACTTGGCTGTCATCGAAATAGGCGTGCACCAGATATGTCCCGCGTTCTGCCGGGATCATCCCCACACCGGCTGGCCGGTAACTCTTCGCCATTACGCAAATACCCCTGTCTTCCGGCATGGCACGCTAGGAGAAGCGACTGAAAGAGCGGCGAAGGAGTGTCGTTAACGCGGAATTGAGGATGTTTTGGAGATCACAATCTCTCCAAAATCGACCGCGCAAACACGCTCAGCGTATCGTCGCGCGCGCCCATGATCACGATGCGGTCACCCGGTTCGGCGATCTCGAGGATATGGTCGCCACACGCCTCGCGCTCCGGAATGTGGAGGGCATGGCCGCCTGCCTCGCGGATCAGCTTGACGATCCGCTCGGTGCCTTCGGAACGGTCCACCGTGCCGCCGAAATAGACCGGATCGCACATCACGGCGATATCATCATCGCCCAGCACCTCGGCAAAGGTCTTCGCCAGCTCGTGGCCCATCTGCCGCAAGGGTCCGTAACCGTGCGGCTGGAAGAAGGCGATCACCCGGCCTTCATGGGCTTTCAGCGTCTCCAGCGTGGCGCGGCATTTCTCCGGATTGTGCCCGAAATCGTCGATCACCGTGATGCCGTTGGCGCTGGTGCCGACAATGTCGAAACGTCGTGCAAGCCCCTTGAAGCTGGCCAATGCCATCGCCGCATCGTGCACCTCGACGCCCATGGCCACTGTCCCGGCAATCGCGGCGAGCGCGTTTGAAAGATTGTGCCGCCCCGGCATCGGCAGGCGCAGCGAATGGGCGGTGTTGTTGCGCCGGTCCACCAGCAGGGCGGAAATGCCGGTCGCATCCTCGATGATCGTGCCCGGCTCCACGCCGATATCGGCCTTGGGGTGGTCTATCGCGAAGGAAATGCGCTTCTTCGCCTTGTCCCCCAGCCACAGGCAGTCTTCATCATCGTAATTCACCGCTGCAATGTCCGCGCGCGCCACGAAATCGCCGAACAGGCGGCGCAATTCCTCGATGCTCTTGTGATCGAGGCTGACGTTGAGCAGCACCGAGACGGTGGGATTGTAGAGGTCGATCGAACCGTCGCTCTCGTCCACCTCGCTCACGAATGTGCCGTGATAGCCCACGCAGGCGCTGGCGAAGGGGTTTTCGCGGCTGACGAAGTTCTTCATCACCGCACCGTTCATGATCGTGGGATCGCGGCCATCCTCGCTCAGGATCCAGCCGGTCATGCCGGTGACGGTGCTCTTGCCGCTGGTTCCGCCGATGGCGATGGCCTGGGGCGCGGCGTTGAACAGGCGGGAAAGCAATTCGGCCCGCGTCATGCGCGCGCAGCCAAGCTCGTTGGCGCGGGCGACTTCGGGCACGGTGTCTTCGATCGCGGCGCTGGCCACCAGCACCTGATTGCCGGACTGGATGCCGCTGCCGTCCTGCGGGAACAGCTCCACCCCCTGCGCTTCGAGGAAGGCCTTCTTTTCCAGCGTGCGCCCCTGGTCAAAGCTGCGGTCAGAGCCGCCTACGCGCGCGCCACGCCCTTTCAGGATCATCGCCAGCGGCAACATTCCCGATCCCCCGATGCCGCAGAAGAAATAGGGCCGGTGAAGCAGCGCGTCGTCAGGGGTGTCGTTCATGACATGAGTGACTATTGCGGGAGTGGCGCTTTGTGAAGCGGGAGATTAGAGGAAAGGGATGACAAAGCGCATCGGCATCGTCTGCCCCGGCAAGCCCATCCTGCGGGAACGCGCGGACAGGGTGCTGGAACTGGCAGCACGCGACTATCCGCAGCTGGAACTGGTGCTGCATCCCGCCTGCACGCAGGAACACGGCCATTTTGCCGGTGATGACGCCACGCGTGCGGCTGCCTTGCTGGAGTATGCCAATGACCCGGCCTTCGATGCGATCTGGTTCGGCATGGGCGGCTATGGCTCGGCGCGGATCGTGGGGGAGGTGCTGGCAGGGCTGGGCGCTGCGGCGCAGGACAAGACCTACCTCGGCTATTCGGATTGCGGCGTGTTGCTGGGCGCGCTCTACAAGCAGGGGATCGGCAGGCCGGTGCACGGTCCGCTGGTGGGCGATATCCGCCGCGATGATGGCGAGGCATGCGTGCGCCGCGTGCTGGACTGGTTTGCAGGAGGCATGCAAGGCATCGAACCCGGCCTCGACAGCCGCCCGGCTGCTGCCTTCAACCTGATGACGCTGGCCATGCTGGTCGGCACCGATTTCATGCCGGACCTTTCCGGCCATGTGGTTCTGGTGGAAGAGGTTTCCGAGCATCTCTATGCCGTGGACCGGCTGTTCTTCCACGTGACCCAGCACCTCAAGGGCGTGGCTGGCATCCGCCTTGGCGAAGTCTCGGACGTGCCGGAAAATGACCGCCCCTTCGGCTATGACGAGGAGGAAATCGCCCGCTACTGGTGCGAAAAGGCGGGCATTGCCTACCTCGGGCGTGCGCAGATCGGGCATTCGGCTGCCAACAGGATTGTCCCCTTCGGTCTTGCCTGAAAGCCTGCGCGCACATAGGCGGGCCGCAACAGGAGGAGATTTCACGATGATCGCATTCGTCTTTCCGGGGCAGGGCAGCCAGAAAGTGGGCATGGGCGCAGAGCTTGCAGCCGCCAGCGCAGCCGCGCGCGAAGTGTTCGAGGAAGTGGACGAGGCGCTGGGCCAGAAACTCACCGCCATCATGATGGATGGGCCGGAAGACCAGCTGACGCTGACCGAGAACGCACAACCCGCGATCATGGCACATTCGATCGCCATCGCCCGCGTGCTGGAGCGTGATTTCGGCGTGAAGCTGTCGGAGAAGGGCGAGGCTGTCGCCGGTCACTCGCTGGGCGAATATTCGGCGCTGGCGGCCGTTGGCGCCTTTTCGCTGGCGGATACGGCGCGGCTGCTGAAGCTGCGCGGGCAGGCGATGCAGCAGGCCGTGCCGGTGGGCGTGGGCGGCATGTGCGCGCTGCTGGGTGCAGACCTTGAAAAAGCCACTGCGCTCGCTGAAGCTGCGGCACAGGGTGAGGTGTGCGAAGTCGCCAATGACAATGATCCGGGGCAGGTCGTCCTGTCCGGCCATGCCGGCGCAATTGCTCGCGCGGTGGAACTGGCGAAGGACCATGGCTGCAAGCGCGCCGTGCCGCTGCCGGTCTCCGCGCCGTTCCATTGCTCGCTGATGCAGCCTGCCGCCGATGCGATGGCAGAAGCGCTCGCCGCAACCCAGCCGCAGCCGATGCTGCTGCCGGTCTATTCCAACTTCACCGCCACGCTCACCAGCGATCCTGCCGTGGAGCAGGACCTGCTGGTCAAGCAGGTGACCGGCCGCGTGCGCTGGCGCGAAAGCATGGAAGCGATGGGCGAGGCAGGTATCACGCGCTACGTGGAACTGGGCGGCAAGGTCGTCGGCCCGATGATCCGCAAGATCGTGGCGGACAGCACACAGGACAGCCTCGTCTCGATGGCTGATATCGAGGAATTCGCGAAAGGACTTTGAGCGGCTTCCGGGGCGGAGGATGAGATGAATCACGCGGAGACGCGGAGACGCGGAGAGGGCGAGATTGCCGTCGATGAACTCTCGGCAGAGGTCATCGATGCTTGCATCGCGATTCATCGTGAACTGGGGCCGGGATTGCTGGAAAGTGTCTATGAACTGGTGCTGGCTTCTGAACTGGAGCGAAGGGGCTTGAAGGTCGCCCGGCAGGTGCCGGTCGACATTTCGTTCCGCGACCAGAACCACCCGGCGGCGTTTCGTATCGATATTCTCGTCGATGACCGTCTCGTTCTGGAGATCAAGTCAGTCGAGCAGCTTACTAGGGCGCACGCGAAGCAATTGCTGACTTACTTGCGTCTCACGCACCAGCCCGTAGGGCTGCTTCTCAATTTTTCTGGTGCTACCATGAAGGAAGGTATCAGGCGGATCGTCAACGAACACCGGCAGCCGGAAGCGCCCTCCGCGTCTCCGCGTCTCCGCGTGAAAAATTCTATTGGAGAGCGATAAATGTTCGACCTTACCGGAATGAATGCCCTCGTCACTGGCGCTGCTGGCGGGATTGGATCGGCCATCAGCCGTGCTCTGGCCGCACAGGGTGCGCGGCTCGCGCTTTCGGGTACCAATGCCCAGAAGCTGCGCGCCTTTCGCGAAGAGCTGAACGACAGCTACGAACATGACGCGGGCCCGCATGTCGAGATCACTTGCGATTTGTCGAACCGCGAGCAGGTGGACGAGCTGGTGCCCGCCGCGCTCGATACGCTGGGCGGGATCGATATCCTCGTCACCAATGCGGGTATCACGCGCGACAACCTTGCCATGCGGATGAAGGACGAGGAATGGGCCGATGTGATCACCATCAACCTTGAATCGACCTTCCGCCTGATGCGCGCCGCTGCGCGCCCGATGATGAAGGCGCGCTTTGGCCGCGTGATCGCCATCACCAGCGTGGTGGGGGCCACCGGCAATCCGGGGCAGATGAACTATTGCGCTGCCAAGGCCGGGATCACCGGCATGACCAAGAGCTTCGCGCAGGAAGTGGCGAGCCGCGGCATCACCGCCAATTGCGTTGCCCCCGGTTTCATCCGCACGCCGATGACCGATGTGCTGACGGACGACCAGAAGGCCGCGATCAACACCCGCATCCCCATGGGCCGCATGGGCGAGGGCGAGGATATCGGCGCTGCCGTGGCCTTCCTCGCCTCGAAGGAGGCGAGCTATGTCACAGGCCAGACGATCCACGTGAACGGCGGCATGGCGATGGTGAGCTGAGGCGGTGCGACATGGGCAGACTTTTCCCCAAGGAATCGCCCCTTGCGCGGATGAATCCTTGCCCCTGTATCCACCCCCGTTAAGACTGAATCCGTAATTTTCCGGCGCCAGGCAGCGATTCCGGCCAATCAGGGTCAATCGCGGCGCAAGAAGGGGTAAGCGATGAAGGCCACCATCGAACGCGCGAAACTGCTGCGTTGTCTGTCTCACGTCCAGTCCGTGGTGGAACGCCGCAACACCATCCCGATCCTGTCCAACGTGCTGATCGAGGCATCGGCAGACGGGCTGGTGAAGATCATGGCGACCGACCTCGACCTGCAGGTGGTCGAAAGCCTGCAGGCCGCATCGGTGGAGGATGCCGGATCGATCACGGTTTCCGCTCACCTGCTGTTCGATATCGCCCGCAAGCTGCCCGATGGCACGCAGGTCAGCCTGGAGACGGCGGACAACCGCATGGTGGTGAAGGCCGGGCGCGCGCGCTTCCAGCTGCCCACCCTGCCGCGTGACGATTTCCCCGTGATCGTGGAAGGCGATCTGCCGACCAGCTTTGAGATCCCGGCAGAGCTGCTGGCCGAACTGATCGACCGTACGCGCTTCGCCATCTCGACCGAGGAAACGCGCTATTACCTCAACGGCATCTTCTTCCACGTCGCTGACGAGGACAAGCCGGTGCTGAAGGCCGCCGCCACCGATGGCCACCGCCTCGCCCGCTTCACCATCGACCGCCCGGCTGGCGCCGAAGGCATGCCTGACGTGATCGTGCCGCGCAAAGCCGTGGCCGAGCTGCGCAAGCTGCTGGAAGAAGCACTCGATGGCAACGTGCAGGTGGACCTCAGCCCCTCGAAGATCCGCTTCACGCTGGGCGGGGAGGGCGGCGTTGTCCTCACCTCCAAGCTGATCGACGGCACCTTCCCCGATTACAGCCGAGTGATTCCCACCGGCAATGACAAGCTGCTGAAAGTTGATCCCAAGAGCTTCTTCGCAGGCGTTGACCGCGTGGCCACCATCGCCACCGAGAAGACCCGCGCCGTGAAGATGGGCCTCGATACCGACAAGGTTACGCTCTCTGTCACCAGCCCGGACAATGGCAATGCGGCAGAGGAACTGGCGGCGGACTATCGCTCCGAAGCGATGGAAATCGGCTTCAACGCCAATTACCTGAAGGATGTGCTCGCCCAGATCGACAGCGATACGGTGGAACTGCACCTCGCCGATGCGGGCGCGCCCACGCTGATCCGCAAGGATGAGAGCAGCCCGGCGCTTTACGTGCTGATGCCGATGCGGGTGTGATCGAAGCGGGCTTCAGCGCCTGAACGTGCTCAGCAATCCTTCGAGCCATCCCGCCTTTCTGTTCAGCGGTTGCGGCGGGACATATTCGGGCGCGACTTCCAAGTTTGCGATAAACGCATTGAATGTCAGTCCCGTGGGGACAAATCCTTCATTGCCTTCGAGAACATGTTCGGGCTCCATCGGCAGCATTTCGTGGTCGAACGAGATAACTTGCTGTTCTTCACTATCGCGCAAATCCAGGCATAGGCCGTTGCCGCCCCAGTCCATCGCAAAGAGAAGATAGGCCCGATCGACATTCTGGCTGTAGCGCCCGGTTTCTTCCATCCAATCCTTCAAGGTGATGAGATGGAAGCCGGAAGGATCTTCGGCCGGCGAGCAGAAGATGTCGACAAAGACATTGCCGGGATATTGCTGCGGCAAGGCCAGAGTACGTTCAAGGTGGCAGCCGCCCGTTTTGCGATAAAAGTCAGCCACTTCGGTAGGTAGAGATGTTCCTAGCCGTTCTTCAAGAATGTCAATGAACTGCTGGTCCCACGCTCCCAGAACCTTCTGGCGTATCGCGGCAATTTCATCGAGCTGCACAATCAGCCCCTGGCCCGGATCATCGCTTCGATATCGACGAACTTTTCGCGCGGGGCGCCTTCGCGGGCGAGTTTTTCCTCGGCTTCCTCGATCTTCTTCCAGTCGCGGAAGGTGACCACGTCCAGTCCGCGCTGTTCCACCAGCGCATCGAAGCCTTCGCGGCCCTGCTTGCCTGCCGGGCCAAGAATGCCGTCGTCCATGTCCTCTCCGATCGACTGCACGATGTCATAGCCATCGGGGCGGTTGGTGCCGATCGTGCCTGACGGGCCGCGCCGCGCCCAGCCGACGCAATAGAGGCCGTGCAGGATGCGCCCGTCATCATTGGCGAAGCGGCCCGCGCGCTCGTCAAACGGAACGCCGGGGATGGGGGATGTGCGATAACCGATACAGCTGATCACAAGGTCTGCCGGGAGCGTAGCGGTCTCGCCAGTGCCACGCGCGCGGCCGCGCACCAGTTCGGTATGCTCGATCTCCACGCCCTCAACCTTGCCATCGCCTTTCAGCGAAACGGGCTGCGCGAAGAAGGCGAATTCCACCGCCACCGGTTTTTCGGCGCGGATATCCTCGGGAATCGCGGCAAACTGGCGCAGGATCGTGGCGCTCTTGCGCAGGCCGGGTTCGAGCATCGCGTCCTCCGCCTCGTCGGGCAGGTCCCCCTGGTGGACATGCGGGCAAGCCCGGTCGAGATTGCCCAGCTCTCCCAGTTCCTTGGGCGTCATCATGATCTGGTGCGGGCCTCGGCGACCAAGGATGACGATCCGCTCGATCTTCGATGAAACCAGCGCATCGAGCGCGTGGCTCACGATGTCGCTGCCGGCAAATTCCTCGCGCGTCTTGGACAGGATGCGGGCAACGTCCAGCGCCACATTGCCCATGCCGATCACCACGGCAGTCTTGCCTGACAGGTCGGGATCGAGAGTGGCAAATTGCGGGTGGCCGTTGTACCAGCCGACGAAAGCAGCCGAGCCGAACACATTGCCCAGATCCTCGCCACTTATCCCCAGATCGCGGTCCTTGGGCGCGCCTGTGGCCAGCACGACCGCGTCGTAAAGCTCCTGCAATTCGGCAACCGACACATCCTGGCCGATGGTGACATTGCCGACGAAGCGGACATTGTCCGTCAACGCGACCTTTTCATAGCGCCGGGAGACACCCTTGATCGACTGGTGATCGGGCGCAACGCCGGTGCGGATCAGGCCGTAAGGCACTGGAAGGCAATCGAATATATCGACCCGCACATCTTCGCCAAAGGCCTTCTGCGCGGCTTCTGCGGTATAGTATCCCGCCGGGCCGGAACCGATAATCGCGATATGCCGTGTGGCCATCCGCGCCCTCCCTTTCCCAATGGGCTGATAGTAACCCTATTCGCGCAACGCTCAAGGGCGCATAAAACTGCGCAAATCCCAATCGGGGACAGGTGCTGAAAACAGGAGAAAATCCCGCTCGAATTAACGCTTTTTCAAAGCTGAAAGCGCCATATCGCGTCCATGCAAGCGGGACAGAAAGCGAAAGTCGGGAAAAAGGCGGCTACGCAAGCCAGTGGAGCTGCGCGTGCTCCATTGGCAGAGAAGCCCGCAGCCGACCTGCAACTGGTCCCGCAGCAGCAAGCCGCGCTTGCGCCGGATGGCACTGCCGAGCGGCGCCGGGGCGTGCGCCGTGAACCTGCTCCAGACCGCGCTTTCTCGCCGCTGGACGAGCAGCCCGCCACCCAGCGAATCCTGCCGGAATCATGGCGCTATCTCATCGTCTCGATGGCGTTCTCGCTGCTGCTTGCCTATTTCGTAACCGGAAGCCTGCCCGGCTTCATAAGCTCGCTGGCGCTGGGGGCTTCGCTTGTCGGTGTCAGCCTGGTTGGCCGTGTGCGCGATGGCTTTGTCAGCCAGAGCAGGTTCCAGCAGCTGATCGGTGCAGCAGCGATTGCGCTTCTGCCGCTGTTCCTCTTCGGCTTGGGCATGGCCCGCTGGGCAGCGCAGGATGGCCTGCCATGGGATGCGGCCTTTGCGATCCTCGTTGCCGTTGGCGCCATGGCGGCAACCTATCTGCGGCGCATGCCGGGCATGATCCTGGCGTCGCAAGCGGCGATCTGGTCTGCCACGCTGTTGATCAGCAGTTCGCTTCTCGGCACACTTGGATTGCTCGTTGCCAGCGCCTTCGCAGCCTTGCTGAGTCGTGAGCAACTGGCGTTCGAAAAGGAGCAGGACCGCAAGCGGGAGGCGCAGGAACGCGCCCAGACCCGGGCTAGGGATATTCTTTCCGATTACGAGGAGACCGGGCAGGGCTGGTTCTGGGAAACCGACCGCCGTTCGCTGCTGTCCTATGTTTCCGCCCCGGTCGCGGCAACGCTGGGAACATCGCCTGAGCAGCTGATCGGCAAGCCATTGGCGAAGCTTCTCGATCTGTCGGACCGTGACGGGACCGGTGAACGCACGCTGGTGTTTCACCTGACGACACGTTCGGCATTCCACGAACTGGCTGTTCGCGCAGCCAGCGCATCGGAGGATCGCTGGTGGTCGATCAGCGGCAGGCCGATCTATGATGAATACAACAATTTCATCGGCTTCCGTGGTTCCGGCACAGACCTCACCGAACGCAAGAAGAGCGAGGAGGAGGTGTCGCGCCTCGCCAATTTCGATTCGCTGACGGGTCTGGCCAATCGCTTCCAGATTTCGCAGGTGCTCGGCAAGATCCTGAATTCGCAACAGGTCGATAACCGCGCCTGTGCGATCTTCCTGCTGGATCTCGATCGCTTCAAGCACGTCAATGATACGATGGGCCACCCGGCAGGCGATACGCTGCTGCAGGTGGTGGCGCAGCGTCTTCAGCGCGCGGTGGGCAAACTGGGCCAGGTCGGCCGCCTTGGCGGGGATGAATTCCAGGTGGTTATCCCTGGCCGTCACCATCGCCAGACGCTGGCAGACCTCGCTCGCGAGATCATCCATTCGCTTTCGCAGCCCTATTCGATCGACGGCCAACGGGTGATCATCGGTGCCTCGCTGGGCATCGCGATCGCGCCCGATCATGGCGACAATTCCGAAGAGCTGATCCGCAATGTCGACCTTGCGCTCTATGCGGCAAAGGATGGCGGGCGCGGGCGTTACCACTTCTATGCCGAAGACTTGCATGCCGAGGCGGAAGCCCGTGCGCAGATGGAAGAGGAATTGCGCGATGCGGTGGCCAAGAACGAGCTGCAGCTCTTCTACCAGCCCGTTGTTTCCGCCGAAACGGAGAAGATATCGGGGTTCGAGGCGCTGCTGCGCTGGCATCACCCGGTCAAGGGATGGGTTTCGCCCGAACGCTTCATCGGGATTGCCGAAGATACCGGCCTGATCGCCCAGATCGGCGAGTGGGCCTTGCGCAAGGCCTGTTCCGACCTTGCCGAGATGAAGGCGGACGTGCGCATGGCGGTGAACGTGTCACCGCTGCAATTCTCCAATCCCAACCTTCCGGCCGTGGTGACGCAGGCCATCGCGCAGGCCGGCATCGTGCCGCGCCAGCTGGAGCTGGAGATCACCGAAAGCGTGTTCCTCAACGATGACGAGGGTACCGACGCCATGTTCAAGGCGCTGAAGCGGATTGGCGTTCGCCTGGCGCTCGACGATTTCGGCACCGGCTATTCCTCGCTCGGCTATTTGAAGAAAGCGCCGTTCGACAAGATCAAGATCGACCAGAGCTTTGTTCGCGGTGCCACGGAAAAGGGCAGCCGCAACGGGGCCATCATCGCCTCGATCACCGGGCTGGCGCAGGCGCTGGGCATGGAGACGACGGCGGAAGGCGTGGAAACGCTGGATGAACTGGACCTCGTGCGCATGCATGGTTGCAGCCATGTGCAGGGTTATATCTACGAACGCCCGCTTGATCCCGAAGCGGCGATGGCTCGACTCAAGGAAGGCCTGGTCGCCGTGGCGCGCGGGCCGCAATCCTCGCGCGCGCCGCGCCAGAAGATGCTGCGCAAGGTCGTGCTTGGCCACGCCGGGAACCTCTATGACGGCAGGATCCGCAACATTTCCGCTACAGGCGCGATGATCGAAGGGTTGTGGAATGTTCCGGTGGGCACCCAATTCGACCTGCATCTTTCGGGCGACTTCGCCATCACCTGCACAACGCGCTGGAGCATTGATGACAGGATCGGCGTGCAATTCGAAGCGCCGCTGGAACGCAACCAGCAGGGCTTCTTCCTGGCAGTGCAGGGCGCGCCGCCGGTGCCGGCGAAGGACCGCAGCAACGCCGCCTGACACGCTGCCTTATCCCTGCTGACAAGGGTGCTGTTCCCCGCTAATGGCAGCCGCATGTCTACAGATCTGTCGCTGATCCGCAATTTCAGCATCATCGCCCATATCGACCACGGCAAGTCCACGCTGGCTGACCGCCTGATCCAGCATTGCGGCGGGCTGACCGAACGCGAGATGAGCGAGCAGGTGCTCGACAATATGGATATCGAGCGCGAGCGCGGCATCACCATCAAGGCGCAGACCGTGCGCCTCAACTACACCGCGAAGGACGGCAAGACCTATGAGCTCAACCTCATGGACACGCCCGGCCATGTCGATTTCGCCTATGAGGTGAGCCGCAGCCTCGCCGCCTGCGAGGGCGCGCTGCTGGTGGTGGACGCGGCGCAGGGCGTGGAAGCGCAGACGCTCGCCAATGTCTACCAGTCGATCGAGCATGACCACGAGATCGTGCCCGTCATCAACAAGATCGACCTGCCCGCCGCAGAGCCCGAAAAGGTCAAGGCCGAGATCGAGGACATCATCGGCCTCGATGCCAGCAACGCCGTGCTCACCAGCGCCAAGTCCGGCATCGGGATCGAGGACGTGCTCGAAGCGCTTGTCGAACGAATCCCGCCCCCCACGGGAGACCGCGACGCACCGCTGAAGGCCATGCTGGTCGACTCATGGTACGATCCCTACCTCGGCGTGGTCATCCTCGTGCGCGTGATGGACGGCGTGATCCGCAAGGGCCTCGACGTCAAGTTCATGCAGGGCGGCACCACCCATCTGATCGACCGCGTCGGCTGCTTCAGCCCCAAGCGCACCGACCTGCCGGAGATCGGACCGGGCGAGATCGGCTTCATCACCGCGCAGATCAAGGAGGTGGAGCAGGCCCGCGTGGGTGATACGATCACCACGGTGAAGAACGGCTCTGCCACCCCGCTCAAGGGCTACAAGGAAGTGCAGCCCGTGGTGTTCTGCGGCCTCTTCCCGGTGGACGCCGCCGATTTCGAGAAACTGCGCGAAAGCATCGGCAAGCTGCGCCTCAACGATGCCAGCTTTAGCTACGAGATGGAAAGCTCCGCCGCGCTGGGCTTCGGCTTCCGCGCGGGCTTCCTCGGCCTCTTGCACCTCGAGATCATCCAGGAACGCCTCAGCCGCGAGTACGACCTCGACCTCATCACCACCGCACCTTCAGTGGTGTACCGCGTCCACCTCGGCCACACCAAGCACGAGGATGCGACGGTTATCGACATCCACAACCCGGCGGACTGGCCCGATGTGAACCGCATCGAGATGATCGAGGAACCGTGGATCAAGGCGGTGATCTACACGCCTGACGAATATCTCGGCGCGATCCTCAAGCTGTGCCAGGACCGGCGCGGCATCCAGACGGACCTCACATACGTGGGCGGCCGCGCGCAGGTGACTTACGAGCTGCCGCTGAATGAAGTGGTGTTCGATTTCTACGACCGCCTCAAGAGCATCAGCCGCGGCTATGCCAGCTTCGATTACGAGCAGATCGGCCTTCGCGAAGGCGACCTCGTGAAGATGAACATCCTCGTCAATAACGAGCCGGTGGATGCCCTCAGCCTGATCGTCCACCGCTCCGTTGCCGAAGAACGCGGCCGCGGCATGTGCGAGCGCCTGAAAGACCTCATCCCCCGCCACCTGTTCAAGATCCCGATCCAGGCCGCCATCGGCGGCAAGATCATCGCCCGCGAAACCATCGCCGCCCTGCGCAAGGACGTGACCGCCAAGTGCTATGGCGGCGACATTACGCGCAAGAAGAAGTTGCTGGAAAAGCAGAAGAAGGGGAAGGCGCGGATGCGGGAATATGGTAATGTGAGCATTCCGCAGGAGGCCTTTATTGCTGCGCTGCGGATGGGGGAGGAGTAGTATGAAGCCGAGCGAGAAAGCTGCAAAAGCTAGGGCGGAGCTTGAGGAAGCAATTCTGGAGTACTTGAGCCTACATCCCGAGGGCGCGATCAACAATCAGATCGCGCGCGACCTTGGTCTTGAGTCCGACTTTGCCGGTCGCCAGAAAAACTACCTCAGCTATTCGGTCCTCGGCGGTTTGATGAAGCGCGGATTGGTCGTGCGAGAGGAAGTCGACGGCAAAAAACCGTTCAAGCTGGCCTGACGGCGATGGAATTATCCTGCCCGGCGCGGGGAGGGGGACCATCCGCAGGATGGTAGCGGCACCCTCTCATTGCTCTTGACCCATTTTGACCCTCGCAGAGGCGCAGAGACACGGAGTTTGCGGGAGCGCCCGCAAAGGCGGCCTGCCCCGGCGGAGGCGAAGCTAGCCGATGGTCTACACCGGAGGAATGTGAGTATTCCGCAGGAGGCGTTTGTTGTGGCACTTCTGATGGGTGGAATGATAGCGGCGGTTGCGGCTCTTGCTTACCAATTCACATCGTAAAAGTTGTTTTCACCGTTTGGGCATCCTTCTCGGAGCATCAACGCACCTCGCTTGGCGGCGGCCTCTTCAGTTCCGAATACTTCGACTGAGTAACCGCAACGAGAGCATGTGAGGTCAAGACAAGGAACATCTCCATAGTCTCCTTCTGTCGTGCTCTCGTAGACATCCACTGAAACCTTCATCGCCTCCTCCTATAGAGCATTTGGCGCTTCTAGAAGAATTCCGCGATGGGGGCTACTAACTAGCGTTGGAGTTACCGTCGCATTCGCCAGCAAACTTCGTAGACTAGCGACTGTCCTTTATCGCTAATCAAAACTGTGGATTCTGAATTCTTGGCACTTGAAAGTTTGGAGTGCCAAAGCGCATGTGTGAAGGCTGACGTGAATGTGGGAGTCGAGCGGCAACTCGACCCCCGTTCACCCACCGATTTCCTGAGCGGTCGCGGTGGATGCTGTCCCGTCTCCGGGACGCCTTGCCTATGGCAACGGCGCCTACAGCCAGTCAAGCGGCCGCTGTTTTGCACAGGGTTATGCACATGGCTGACTACAGGATTACACACAGTCGCAAAGATGGAGCCGACGCTGATCGTCGCTTGGATGGCTTTCAGATTGAAGGCCGATATTACAATATTGACCAAGTCATTGATTGGATTCGAAGTGGCGCCCATCGCTTTTGGGTGTCTGTGTATGGGCGCTCGGTTTGGGTCGAAGTGCGGCAACACTCCCAATCTGGTCGCTATTTTCTGACGACTGAAGGTGATGGCTTTCCGCCAAACAACCTGTTGGCACTTCCCGATTGTTGAGTTGGCACCAACAGAAATTGCTCACCGAATGATCTTGCAATCTCAACGGCAAGACGGAGTTTCAACGATATGGCTGGTACAAGAGAACTGATCGCACTGCGGAATGGCATCGACGATTTGATCAACGAATCTTTTAAGAAGAAGAGCGGGCGCGTGCTGTCTACAGATGATTTCTTGAAGGAAGTTCGGAAGCGTCTTGGTCGAGAAATTGCTGCGGCTGAATGCGAGCTGCTCGAAATCGCGCTGAAAAGGCTGATCGATAGCGTTGGAAGGCGGAAAGCGGGTAGGCAAAGAACCGAGGGAGAACTGGACCTTTTTAGCGAATATCCGAATATTCCACAGACCTTGATCGTCGGCGATAGCAAAAGAAAAAGAATAGAAGAGATGTCGATTAGCGAGGTTGAAAAGTATATCGTTTGTCATTCGCCAAAAGCAATTAGTGAGCGCAATGAGGCGTTGAAGCGCATGGTTAATGATCTAATACCATTTCGAGATTCGAGCGAAGACACTATCGAAGAGCTTGTCAAAAAGAAAAACAAGTCGCTTGTCGGTGATGGCAAGAGCGCCTTTGACTGGTCGTCAGAGCATGCTTCTAAGTCGAGCGAAGATGATATGGTGTCAGCGAGCTAGAACCTAGTTGCTATCGGGCAGCTACCCTGCCGCCCGTTCAATCAAATCCAACGCCGCCTTCGGGTCCGCATCTACCATGCCCAGCAGCGTCCGCGCGGGAGCATCCGGCGAGCGGCGATTCTGTTCCCAATCTCGCAACGTTGCCACAGGTACACGTAGCTTGGCGGCGAACTTCACCTGGCTGAGTTTGGTCTTGGCGCGGATGGCCTTGACGTCGGGGCCAGCGGCGACGCGGCCCCTTGTGGTATCGCCTTCTGCATAGGCGATGGCATCAGCCAGCCCGGCTGCGATCTTTTCGAATGCGCTAGACACTTCATTTTCCCTTTCGCGTTGCTCTCGCCCAATAGGGGGCCGGACGAGCATTCCGGCCTCTTTCAGCGTGCGCTCAAACTATCCCTCAAACCACCTACCATCGAACGCAGCGCATTGCGTTCGCCTTGTGACAGGTTTGCTTTCTCGCCCTTGCCGAAAACAGTCAGCAGGAACACCGGAATGTCACCGCCTCCAAAATACCAGACAATGCGATAGCCGCCGGACTTGCCCTTGCCGCGACCGGCCAGTCGCGCCTTGCGGACGCCGCCCGTGCCTTGCATCACATTGCCTGCCTCCGGATTGGTGGTCACGAGGTCAACAGCAGACTTCATCTCGTCCTCGCCCATCTTTGCGTCCTTTGCAGCGCGCAGATAACTTTCGGTCTCGATTACTGTCTGCATGATGGATAGTCCTATACGGCAGAGCCGTAGTTCTTGCAATGGATATTTGTCCGGCAATGCCGTCATTGCATCCGCGTCCCCCTCCCGCTTGCGGGGAGTCGCAGACGTGACGCAGTCACAGCGGTTAGGAGTGGGCATGGGCTCGCAAGAGCCCACCCCGCTGCGACTAGGCGACACGTCGCCAAGTCTCGCTGCCCCTCCCGCAGGCGGGAGGGGAGAAATGATGTTCGAAGCCGGTGTTAGGGAGCGTTCAAGGGAGGGCGGTTCTTGATCGAAAGGTCGCAGGCCCACCCCCGGCCCCTCCCGCAGGCGGGAGGGGAGAGGTTGTGTTCGCGCCCAGCTTCAAAAACGCCCGATGCACCCTGATCGCCCCCGGCCTTGGCGGGTTGCGCCGTTCCTCTTCGGTCATTTGTTTTGTCCCTCAAGCGCCGGGCGGGGCGCATCCGCGCCCCTTGGCTGCCTCGCAAAAGCTCGGGCGGCCGGTCGGCCTCGCGGTCCGTCAGCGACGGCCCGTCTGGTGCTAGTCTTCAACTGGCTTCTCCCCATAAGGATCAATCCATTCCCATCCGTCATCCTTCGGCTCGCGGTGGGCGCGGCGTTCGAGCATGGCTCTGGTGGCTTCGTCCGGTTTGGGGAGGGCATTGATAGGGTCCGGTTCGGGTGGCGGGTCGTCCGGCGGGGATTGCCTGGCGCGCTGGGCTTCCATCTTCGTGCGGTTGAAGAGGCGTTCGATCTCGGCGTCGATTTCGGCGAGGGTCTGCTGTTCTTCCTCGAGATCGAGCATGGCGCGTTCGCGTTCCCATTCGGCGCGCCATTGCTTTTTCAGGCGGGCGAGCATGAACTTGTCGGCGCCGTTCATGGCGCGGGCGGGGCCGCCGGCGAAGCGGTGCGGGGCGCGGCTCCTCAGCATGAACATCAGCAGCTGGTCATTATAGACGCGGCGGGTGCCGACGAACTTGCCATAGGCGAAGACCGGTTCCTCCACGCCGTTCAGGGCGCGGTCCATGGTGACGTCCTCGATCATCTGGATGCCGATATCGAGCGCGGCCTCCCACGCCTTGCGGAAGGGTTCGGCGCCTTTTGCGCGGCGCAGGTCATAGGCGCTCTTGGGGGAGAGGCCCACGGCGCGGGCGGCGCTTTTCACGCTGCCGGTATCGGCCAGCGCCTCGATGAAGGCGCGCTGGCGCTCGGGCGTCCAGCCGCTGTCGCGCAGCTTGGCGCGCGGCACGGGGCGGAAATCGGGCAGGGTGCGGGCGGGTTTGGTGGTGATCTTTCGTGTCATGCTCACCCATCCGGGTGAGCGTCCTCGCTGCTGTTCCCTCCGCTGCGCTCCGGGGCAGTGCAGTTTATCCTGAGCGGCTGCTGCAAGCAGCCAGCCGAAGGGGGCGGCCGGTCGGCCTTGCGGTCGCCACCATGGCGCCCGTTCTGGCGCGACTCTCTGCGTGGTTTGAAAAGCTGTAGGAAAGCCTTTTTGTCCGGGTGTCAGGGCTTGGTGGCGCTGACCAGCGAGTAATATCCGCCGCCGGTGCGCGTGGCCTGCACATCGGTGAAGCCCGCGCTTTCGAGGATCTCGCGGAATTCGGGGAGCGAGTACTGCTTGCCCAGCGTGCCGACCAGCATCAGCAGGCTGAAGCTTGCGGCATACCAGGGGCCGTCGAGCTCGTCGTCCATAAGTATTTCGGAAAGAAGGATTTTTCCGCCCGATGGCAGCGCGTCAAAGCTCTTCTTCGCGATCAGCCGGTTGGTTTCCTCGGACCAGTCGTGGAACACGTTTGCGAAGAAATGCGCGTCATGCCCGGTCGGCCATTCCTCCTCGAACATGTTGACCGGTGCCGTTGTCACCCGCCCCGTCAGCCCCGCCTGTTCCACGAATTTGGCGGCTTCGCGGCACATCTCCTTGAGGTCCATCAGCGTGACCTGCATCCGCGGATTGGCCCTTGCGATCTCGATCCCGTAGACGCCCGACCCGCAGCCCACGTCCATCAGCGTGCCGATATCGCCGAACAGCGATTGCGCCGCCGCTCCGCGTGCCGGGGCCATGGAATGCGCGTGCATGAACTTCGCGATGCGTTCGGCCACCTCCTGGCTCATGTGCCCGCGCTCCCATTCGGGGCCGCCTGACACGGCATCGGCAGGGCGCTTGCCGGTCTTGAGCGTTTCCAGCAGTTGCGCATGCATCGGGATCGTTTCGCGGAACCGGAACAGGAAGCCGCCCCAATAGCCCTCGGCGTCGGGATGGAGCCAGGTGCGCGCCTGCGGGGTGGCGGTCCATCGTCCGTCGCGCTTCTCGACCAGCCCGCTCGAGGCCAGCGCGGCCAGATGGATGCCCAGTGCGCGCTCGTCGACCTTTATCTCCGCAGCAAGTTCGGCCGTGGTCATGGGGGCGTTGCCCAGTGCGCGGAAGGTGCCGACTTCGTCCGCAACAGTCGCTACCGGCAAGCGGAACTGCGATTCCCACATGTCCCAGATCAGCCGGTCATCTGCGCTTGGCGGTAGTGGTCCCATCAGTCTCTCTCCCTGTTGCAGGCCCGAACCCTGCCAGCGTGCTTGCGCTTCGCAGGTGCTGCGTGCCATGATCCTAACGATAGTTACAAAGTGCGCGGAGAGAGACAAGTGGCCACTGCAACAGCCGACAATATTGAAGACAGCGCGCGCGAGGTCCGCGCCATGATGCGCTATGTCGATGAGGGGGACTTCGTCACCCGCCGCTATGTCAGCCAGGGCGAGGAAGTGAACACCGGCACATATTCCGATCACGAGGTGACGATCCGCGATGGGATGCCGATCCGCGACCACTTCACGCTCGACACCCACGGCTTCATGATTGCGAAGAGCAATACCGCAGTGTCGGACTTCCACGACAAGGATCAGGTGGATGCACTGTATGAACGCGAGGTGGAGCGTGAAGTGCTGCGTCTTACCGGTGCAGACAAATGCGTGGCGCGCGGGTGGATGCTGCGAACCAGTGCGGACCTTACCGAGCACGCTGCCAACAAGAAGGGCAATTACCAGCACCGCGGCGGCATCCAGCCCACTGCGGGCGAGGCGCATGTGGACAGCAATACCGCTACGTCGCAGCGCATGGCCGAGGCGACCTATCGCGAGGCTTTTCCGGATGGTCACGGTTTCAAGCGTTTCCTCGTCTCTAGCTTCTGGCGCACTTTCTCGGCCCCGCCGCAGGACATTCCGCTTGCCTTGTGCGACGGGCGAAGCGCCAATTCCGGCGAGGAGAAGAACAACACCCTGATCATCTGCGACGAATTCCCCACGGGGGACGCCTTGACCGCACCGATCGATGGCGAAGACAGGCTGATGGCGGCAACCATTTTCTCCTACCACCCGGATCACCGCTGGTGGTATTTCTCGAACATGCAGGCAGACGATGCGCTCCTGTTCAAATTCCATGACAGCGACCATTCGCGCACCTGGCGCTGTCCGCACTCCGCATTCATCGACCGCAGCGCGGTAAACCCCAATATCCGCGAGAGCATCGAATGCCGCAGCGTGGCTTTCTGGGAGTAGCGACTGCGTCGCGGCGAGACGAGCCCGCGCACTTATCCGCGCATGTGTCGCGTGACTTCACTTGGCGTTCACGCAACCTCTGGTTATAGGCCTGTCCTCATGAAGACTTCGAAGATCTTGTCGCTTGGCGTGATTGCCGCTTCGGCACTGGCTGTTTCGGGCTGTTCGGCTTTTGGCGGTGGCAGCGGCCCGCGGGAGACGGCTTACGTCGCGCGCGACGTGGAATCGCTCTATTCGGCAGCAAAGGCACGGCTTGATCGCGGTGACTTGCAGGTGGCGGCAGCGCTGTTTGACGAGGTCGAGCGCCAGCATCCCTATTCCCCCTGGGCCCGACGTGCCCAGCTGATGAGCGCTTTTGCCTATTATGCGCGCGGCCAGTACAACCAGTCGATCCAGTCAGCCACGCGTTTTCTGTCGATCCATCCGGGCAACCGCGATGCGCCCTACGCCTATTACCTGATCGCCATGTGCTATTACGAGCAGATCAGCGATGTCGAGCGTGACCAGGCAATCACCATGCAGGCGCGCCGTGCCTTGCAGGAAGTGATCCGCCGTTATCCCAGCAGCGAATACGCAGCGGATTCGCGCCTCAAGCTGGACCTTGTGAACGATCACCTTGCCGGCAAGGAAATGGAGATCGGCCGCCATTACGAGCGGACCGGACACTGGCTTGCCGCCCAGATCCGCTTCCGCAAGGTTGTGGAGGAATTCGATACCACCAGCCACGCGGCAGAGGCTCTGTTCCGCCTGACCGAAACCAGTCTTGCTCTGGGCATTCCCGAGGAGGCCCGCCGTTACACGGCCGTGCTGGGTGCGAACTATCCGGGCAGCGAATGGTACGAAAAGGCCTATGAGCTGATCGAGGACCACCATCCCGAAGCTCTTGGCGGCTGATCCACAGGAAGCAGCAAAGCGGGCAATTGCGATTCCCCACCGCCCGACGTAAGCCTTGGCACCTGCCATGCTGACTTCGCTCGCCATTCGTAACATCGTGTTGATTGATGCGCTGGACTTGTCCTTCGGGCAGGGACTCGGCGTGCTGACTGGCGAAACGGGCGCAGGCAAGTCGATCCTTCTCGATGCCCTGGGCCTTGTGCTGGGCAACCGCGCGGAAACGGCACTGGTGCGGGCCGGGGAAGACAAGGCCAGCGTTACCGCCACTTTCGAATTCGCAAAGCTGCCGGCACACGTCGCCGAAGCTCTTGCCGATGCGGAAGTCGAACTTGAGTCAGGGGAGCCGTTGATCATCCGGCGCACAATGAAAGCCGATGGGGGAAGCAAGGCCTTCGTCAACGACCAGCCTGTGGGCGTTGCGCTGTTGCGCACGATTGCGCCGGCACTGGTTGAACTGCACGGCCAGCACGATGATCGCGGCCTTGTGAATCCGCGTGGGCACCGTGCACTGCTCGATCGCTATGCCGATAGCGACGTGGCAGGCGTTGCGGCGGCGCATGCCCAATGGCAGCAGGCTGATGGCAAGCTGGAGGCAGCGCGCGATGCAATTGCGCAGGCGAAGGCGGATCAGGACCTGTTGCTCGCGCACCTATCCGAACTCACCAATATCGCGCCCGAGGAAGGGGAGGAGCAGGAGCTCGCCCTGTCGCGTGCAGACATGCAGAAGGGCGAGAAGCTTTCCGGCGATCTTGAGGAACTGCGCGCCTTCTGGGACGGATCGGACAGCGCGCTTGCCCAGATGCGCAGCGCAGCGCGGCGGCTGGACCGGATTGCCGACCAGCACCCCATGATTGCCGAGGCCTTGTCCGCATTGGACCGCGCAGTGATCGAGGCGGGGGAAGCAGAGGAAAAGCTCGTCGCTGCTGCCGAGGCCATGCAGTTCGACCCGCTCGAACTCGACCGTATCGAAACCCGCCTGTTCGAACTGCGCGCGCTGGCCCGCAAGCATGATTGCAGCGTCGATGATTTGCCCGCGACCATGCGCGGGCTACGCGAGCAGCTCGATGCCATCGAGCATGGCGAGGCGGATATTGCCGCGCTGGAGAAAGAGGCCGAGGCAGCACGGCAAGCCTATGTCGCCAAGGCCGAGGCGCTGCATGCAACGCGCGTTTCCGCCGGGATGGCGCTGGACGAAGCGGTGGCGGCTGAACTTGCCCCCCTCAAGCTTGATGCCGCGCGTTTCCGCACTGCCGTGACGGAGCTGGACGAGGAGAAATGGGGCGCATCCGGCATGGATTCGGTGGAGTTCCTGATCGCCACCAATCCCGGCGCGGACTTCGCGCCTCTGGCCAAGATCGCATCGGGTGGCGAACTCTCGCGTTTCATCCTCGCGCTGAAAGTGGCGCTGGCGGAGAAGGGCGGGGCTGCTACCGTGATCTTTGACGAGATCGATCGCGGCGTCGGCGGGGCGGTGGCCTCTGCCATTGGCGAGCGGCTGGCGCGGCTGGCGTCGGACGGGCAATTGCTGGCCGTCACCCACAGCCCGCAAGTCGCAGCACGCGGCAATCGCCATTACATGATCGCCAAGTCTTCCGAAGGCACGGTGACGCGCACGTCGGTTGCCTTGCTGGATGATGCAGGCAGGCAGGAGGAGATCGCGCGCATGCTTTCAGGCGCAGAAATCACCGCCGAGGCACGCGCGCAGGCTGACAGGTTGCTGGAAGGGGTATGACATGAGAGCTTTCGCACGACTGGCGACAGGGATGGGTGCGCTGCTGCTGGTCACAGCTTGTTCCCAGACGGAAGGTGTGGGTGCAGACAGCGCGTCCACTATGCCGCCGCTCAATGAAGACATAGAGAAACCGCAGCTGGCGCTGGCGGACCATGTGCTCGGCAATTACTTCGCCAGCGATCTGGCCATGCGCCCCACCATCTGCATCGCCACCACCGACGGGCGCGAGGAAGTGGCGCTGGAGCAGGGCCTGGAACGCGAACTGATGACGCAATATCCCGCGCTCGCGCCGTTCTCGCGCTGCGCCTTGCTCGACGGGAGCTGGCAGGATGCCGAGACAGGCGATCCGGCAATGGTGTTCTCGCTGCACACCTTCACCTGCACCACGGCGAACAGTTGCAGCGGCTTCGCCCATTACATGTTCGGGCAGGAAACCTCGCCCGCCCGGCGTTACCAGCTGGACTGGGGAGGCAAGCGCTGGGTCTTCACCAGCGATCAACGACTGATCGGCGAGCAATGAGCGTTGACCTTGGCGAAGCCGAAGCCGCCAATGAGCTGATGCGGCTTGCGAAGGCCATCGCGCGCCATAACCGGCTTTATCACGCTGAAGACGATCCGGAGATATCGGACGCGGAATATGACGCGCTGGTGCGCCGCAATGCGGAGCTGGAGGAAGCCTTTCCGCACCTTGTGCGAGAGGATTCGCCAAGCCGGACGGTCGGCCACGAGATTGCCGCATCCCCGCTGTCCAAGGTGACGCATGAGGTTCGCATGATGAGCCTCGATAATGCTTTCTCTGACGACGAGGTAGAGGACTTCGTTGCTCGCGTACGGCGCTTCCTGTCGCTCGCTGAAGACGAGCCCGTGGCAATGACGGCGGAAGACAAGATCGACGGCCTGTCCTGCTCGCTCCGCTATGAGAAAGGGAAGCTGGTCCTGGCTGCCACCCGCGGGGACGGGCAGGTGGGTGAGAATGTCACCGCCAATGTCGCGCATATCGATGACATCCCGCAAATGCTGCGCGGAAATGTGCCAGACGTGTTTGAAGTGCGCGGCGAAGTTTACATGTCGAAACAGGACTTTGCTGCACTCAACGCTGCGCAGGAAGAGGCGGGCGGAAAGCTGTTTGCCAACCCTCGCAATGCGGCAGCAGGCTCGCTGCGACAGAAGGACGACAGCGTCACGGCCAAGCGCAAACTGCGCTTCTGGGCGCATGGCTGGGGTGCAGCATCCGAGGTTCCGGGCGACACGCAGATGGAGGTGATGCAGGCCATCGCCGACTGGGGCCTGCCGATTTCGCCGGACCTCAGATTGTGCAATTCGACAGCAGAAATGCTGCAGCATTACCGCAGCATTTCCGAGCGGCGTCCGGACCTGCCGTATGAGATCGATGGCGTGGTCTACAAGGTCGACCGGCTCGACTGGCAGAAGCGGTTGGGGTTCGTCGCCAAGGCCCCGCGTTGGGCGATGGCGCACAAATTTCCTGCCGAGCGCGCCGAAACCACGCTGGAGAGCATCGACATCCAGGTTGGTCGCACCGGCAAGCTTACGCCTGTAGGGCGGCTCGCGCCGGTGCTGGTGGGCGGTGTCACCGTGACCAATGTCACGCTGCACAATCGCGACGAGATCGCGCGGCTCGGTGTGCGACCGGGAGACCGGGTAGTGGTGCAGCGCGCGGGCGATGTCATTCCGCAAGTGGTCGAGAATTTAACCCGAGACGAGGAGCGCGAGGCCTTCGCTTTTCCCGATCATTGCCCGGTGTGCGGCAGCGAGGCGGTGAGTGAAGAGGGCGAAGTCGATGTCCGCTGTACCGGAGGCCTGATCTGCAAGGCGCAGCAATTCGAGCGGCTCAAGCACTTCGTCAGCCGCGTTGCGCTGGATATCGACGGGCTGGGCGAGAGGACCATCGCTGACTTCCTTGATCGCGGATGGCTCGACAAGGGTCCGGGCGATATTTTCCGCCTGCACGAGCGAAAAGATGACATCCTCGCGCTGGACGGGTGGAAGGAAAAGTCGGTCGAGAACCTGCTGGCCAGTATAGAAGACAGGCGCGAACCCGACGCGGCGCGCCTGCTGTTCGGGCTTGGTATCCGCCATGTCGGCGCGGTCACGGCGCGTGACCTGCTCAAGTATTTCCACAGCTTGCCGGCGCTGCGCGATGCGGCGCAAAAGGCGCGGGCAGGCGAGGAGGATGCCTATGCTGAACTCACCTCGATTGATGGTATCGGCCCGGCAGTAGTCGAGGCGCTGGGCGATTTCTTCCACGAGCCGCACAATGTGACCGTGTGGGAGGATATCCTCTCCGAAGTGACCCCGCCGGACTATGTCGTCGAAACCACCCAGAGCGCGGTATCCGGCAAGACGGTGGTGTTCACCGGCAAGCTCGAAACCATGAGCCGCGACGAGGCCAAGGCGCAAGCCGAACGGCTCGGTGCCAAGGCCAGCGGATCTGTTTCCGCCAAGACGGACCTTCTGGTTGCGGGGCCTGGTGCCGGTTCAAAACTGAAAAAGGCAGCGGAACTCGGCATCGAGGTGACCGATGAGGCAGGCTGGGCCGCCATCGTCGACGCTGCGGGATAGGGAAGTGCACGCAATGCCGGCAAAAGGCTTTCTGCAACAGTTGGTCAAGGATCTGGAGGCGCCCACCGAAGTGCGCCGCTTCGGCAGCGGCTGGCTGGCAGGTCATGCTTTTGCCTGGAAGCGCCACCGTCATGGCAAGGTCCCGATCCCGGCCAGTCCGTCTGACAGCATCTAGGCTCCGGGCGGTATCTTTCGGGAATCGGGAACAATTGCTGCTGCCATGTGCTGCATGGACATGAGCACAACGCGCACCGCCAAACTCTATCGCATGGTGATGGACAAGCACGTCTGTCCCTATGGCACCAAGTCCAAATGGTTGCTCGAGCGCGAGGGCTATGCGGTTGACGATAACTGGCTGACCACGCGTGAAGAGACCGATGCCTTCAAGGCAGAGCATGATGTGGAGACGACGCCGCAGACCTTCATCGGCGGTGTGCGGATCGGCGGATATGAGGCGCTGCGCGATCATTTCGACCTGAAGGTCAGTGACGATGGCGATACATCCTACCAGCCCGTGATCGCGGTGTTTGCTGTGGCGGTGGCACTGGCGCTCGCGCTCAGCTTCGCCTTGTTCGGGTCCCCCCTGACCATCCGCGCGGGGGAGTGGTTCATTGCCTTCTCAATGGCGATGCTGGCGATGCTCAAGCTGCAGGATGTCGAGAGCTTCTCGACCATGTTCGTCGGCTATGACCAGCTTGGCATGCGCTGGGTGCCTTATGCCTATGCATATCCCTTCCTTGAGGCGCTCGCTGCGGTGCTGATGGCAGCTCACCTGCTGCCCTGGATATCGATTCCCGTGGCGCTGTTTATCGGAACGGTGGGTGCCGCATCGGTATTCTACGCGGTCTATGTCCAGAAGCGCGAGGTCAAGTGCGCCTGCGTCGGCGGTGGCAGCAATGTGCCTTTGGGCTTTGTGTCCCTGTCCGAAAACCTGGCGATGATCGGCATGGGGCTGTGGATGCTGCTCAAGCCTTACTGACTTGCCTTATTGGCCCGGCGGGCTTAACGGCGCGAGCGTGACGACCGCCCGTTTCTCATCCATGCGCAACGCTGCCGCCATGCTGCTGGTGGCCGTTGCACTGTTCCTGCAGGCCGCCGTACCGCAGGGCTGGATGATGGACTCCGACGCGTCAGGCGCGATCACGATCGAGGTCTGTAACTCGGACCAGCAGCTTGTCATTCCGTTGAAGGACGATGCTCCCACCCATCAGGATAATGACTCCGCTGCCAAGACCTGCGCATTTGCCGGAATGCAGCACGCCGGGATCGACAATGATCCCAACCTGGGCTTGCCACTCCCGTCGCCGGCGCTCGCCGCCTATGACGCGGTGCGCGAGCAGGCGCTTTCACCTGACCGGCCTGCCAGCCTGCCGCCAGCCACGGGGCCACCCGCTTTCGCCTGACACTTGAAGACCGGCTACGCATCGCGCGGCCAAACCTGGTTCAGACGAAAGAAAATCCATGTTTTCAAAACAGATCTTGCTGGCCGCTGTAGCTGCCACGCCATTCGCATTGCTCCCCTGCCACGCGCTTGCTCAGGACGAAGCCGACAATGAAATCCTGACCGACGTCATCCTCGTGTCTGCTGATCGGGCGGACGCGTCCGTCGACAGCAGTGAACCGCCGCACCAGATCGCGCTTCCTGCTGACTCGGTGGCAATCGCCGCGCGCATGCCGGGGGCTGCGGCCATCGGTAACGGCGCCTTGTCAGGCCAGCTGTCCTATCGCGGGCTGTTCGGCGAGCGCGTGCTCGGTCGCGTCAATGGCCAGCGTTTCGCCACCGGTGGCCCCAATGCCATGGACCCGCCGCTGCATTATGCGCCGTCCATCCTGGTTGACCGGATCGAAGTGGCGCGCGGTGTTGCACCGGTTTCGCAGGGCCCGAGCCTTGCAGGCGCCGTGAACGCCGAACTGGTGCAGGTGCCCTTCGCATCCGGTGCCTCGCCCGAGGTACACGGCCGTTTCGGCGCGCAATATCGCAGCGTGGACGAAAGTTATGCAGTCGGCGGTGCAGTCGGGCTTTCGACTGCGAACTGGCGCATCGGCGTGCTGGCTTCGCGCGAAGAGGGTGACGATTACGATTTCGATGGCGGCACTGTTGGCAGCTCGTCATTCGAGCGCACCAATTATGGCGTCCATGCCGGGATGAAGCTGGGTGATGGCGAGCTGTTCGCCGAATATCGTCGCAACGAGACCGACCCGACGGGCAATCCCGCTTTCCCGATGGATATCCAGTATTTCAACACGGATTTCCTGCGCGGTGGATATTCGGGCCAGATCACCGATACCATCGCCCTGAAGCTGACGCTGGGCCATGTGTCCGTGCGGCACCTGATGGACAATTACTCGCTGCGCGATCCCGATCCTGCGGCCATGCAGACACGCGCGACTTTCGCTGATGCTGACACGACAACGGCAGAGGGCAGCCTGCGCTTCGGTTCGCCCACGCGCAATGTCACCGTAGGCGGCGATGTCGAGCTGACCGAGAAATATGTCCGCATCACCAATCCGTTCAATGCCAACTTCTTCCTCGAAGCACAGCCGGACCTGACTTCCGATCGCTACGGTGCATTCGTGCAGCTTCGTAATGCTGTGGGCGCTGCCGAGTTCGAACTGGGCGCGCGGCTTGACCGGACCGAGCAGTCTGCCGGAACGCCCGAACTGGGCAGCGCGGTGCCGATGGGACCGAGGAACCTCGCCATCGCCTATATTGCGTCGGCGCGCGAGGCCGCTGACACGACATTCGACGCCGTGCTGCGCGTCTGGCTTCCGGGGGACGAGGTGACCCCACGCCTTACTCTGGCCCGCAAGACCCGCGTGCCCAGCGTGCTGGAACGGCTCGGCTGGCTTCCCACCGGGGCCAGCTTCGGGCTTGCCGATGGCAATATCTATGTCGGTAACCAGGCGCTGGAGCCCGAAACCGCATGGATCGCCGAGGCAGGCTTCGATGTTGATGCAGGGCCAGTGAGTTTCCGCCCGACCGTGTTCTATCGCCGGGTGGATGATTACATCCAGGGCACGCCGTTCGATGCCACCGTGGGTGTGATCGATACGCCTGTCGAAATGGTTGCCAACATGAATGGCGATGCTACCCCGCTGATGTTCCGCAATGTCGATGCCGAGCTTTACGGTTTGGACGTGGATTTCACCGTGCAGGCAACACAGAACCTGCTATTCGAAGGTGCTGCCAGCTTCGTTCGCGCCAAGCGCCGGGACATCGCTGACAACCTCTATCGCGTGCCGCCCGCCAATGCCCGCCTTGCCGCCATCTGGCAGCAGGATCGCTGGTCATTGGGTGCAGAAGTGACGGCAGCGGACGAGCAGGATCATGTCTCTGCATCGAACGATGAAACCGCCAGCGATGGCTATGTCGTTGTCGGCCTGTTCGGCAGCTTTGCCGTGGCGGATGGCATCACCCTCGATGCCGGTGTCGAAAACCTGTTCGATGCCTATTACCAGCCCCACCTGTCGGGTGTGAACCGCGTTGGCGCATCTGATGTTGCGCTGGGCGATCGCTTGCCGGGGCCGGGCCGCGGTGTGTGGGTGCGGACCAGCATCGCGTTCTAGGTGAAGCGCGCAAGGGCGGCCTCGCTGTGTCAGGCGGGGCCGCCCTTTGCCTATTCTACCCGCCCCGTGCGGCGCGCCCTGTTCGGGGCATACCAGTCCCTCGGGAAGCGCTCGGCGTGTTCGTAAAACGCCTCATAGGCGGGCCAGGGGACGTGGCCTTCGCCGTGCTGGTACCACCCGAGTGGAAAGGCGAGCTGTTCGCGTGATTGCGGCACCGGCATGCCGAAACGTGGCGTATTTGCACCGTAGATCGCCCATGCGGGCTGGGCGGCGGCATAGGCTTCCCACATGCCGCGCGGATCAACCCAGCTGTCGCCTGCCTCGGCCAGGCCGCTGGTGATGAACAGCGGGTAAGGCGCGCGTAGGGCAATCAGCGAATGCGCATCCACCGGCAGATCGTGCACGGTCAGCGGGTCGCGGGCATAGTTCATGATATTCGGCGTGAACCAGTGGAAGGCTCCGCTTCCCGCCATGTTTTCCCACCTTTCGCCAAAGTCGCGGCGCATCAGCTTGGCACCGCCTGCACCGGAGCTGGAGACATGGGCATCGTGGAATTTGTCATCGAAGGCGGCGGCGACGAGCACGCCCTTGCCGAAACGCGAATGGCCGGTGAGGCTGATACGGTCAGCCGCAATGCGCTGATCTTTCGCCAGTTGCTCGCGCAATTCGCTCGCGCCCCATGCCCATGCACGCAGCGCTCCCCAGTCATGCTGCAGGCGCGGCCAGCGGGCGAGGCCGATGACTCCGTCCTGCATCTCTGCCGCATTGTCAGCCTGCAATCGCTGCGGACGATACTGGACATAGACCCACCCACGTTCGAGTGCCTGACGGATCGGATCAGGCGGTTCGGAGCCGCCGAAATCCGGCGTTACGCCGCCCGGCCACATATAGGTGTAGTTGATGATGGCAGGCAGGTTGGTGCGGTTCTTGGGAAAGAAGATCGTCGCGTCGACCACCGGGCCTGATCGGCCGTCACGGGTCGAAATCCGGCCCTGCCAGTGATCGATGGTGGCAATATCGGAATATTGCGCAACGCTGGCCGTAACGAGTGGCACCTTTTCCCATTCCACGAGCATAAGGCGCATGGTCGCCGGAATGCGCCCGACCCACACATCTTCCACCATCTCGCGCAGTTCATGTCGGCGCGTTACCCAGCCAAGCCGGTTCTCCTGCGTCGGCCATTCGAACAGCGGCGGCAAGGTGTATTCGCCAACATTGGCTTCGACGGTGTTGGCGGCGTTGGCGTCTTCCGGGTTGCCGCTCGCTCCTTGGCGCAATTCACCAAAGCCGAAGCGTTCGCGTTCGGCGCGGTGCACCTCTTCGCTCGTCACTTGCGCGGCAAGCGGGGCGGCGAGCAAGGCCATCATCGCTGCCAGCCACAGCTTCACGAAGGCTCGGGTGCCTCGATCCATTTCATCACTCCCCCGGCAAATGGCGTCCACCAGCCCATCTGGATATCGGCCTCGGCGAGCATGTCGCCCACCCAGTTGTTGCATGTGTAGGCCAGCGTATAGCTTCCCGTCGCATGGTAATAGGCATCGGCCGGATTTGTCCCACGCAGGATCTCGCGCGGGGCCTCGGCAGGTGGCAGGCTGGCTTCGATCGCGGTGACGAGGCGATCATAGGCCTCGCGGCTGATCGTGACCGGACGATGCGTGTCAGAAGGGGCGGGGCGCACATAATGGCTCACCCGCATCACCGGCTCGCCGCCCATGATTGCGATGCGCAGCGCGGTGCTTGCTTTCAGGTCTCCCCAGGTCGGCACGTTGAGAAAGACTTCGCGCTCGCCCCAGCCAATCGCGATATGGGTGGGGATGCGTCCGTCAGGCCGGATGATCGCGCTGGGAAAGGTCTCGCGCCAGTCCTTCTGCGCGGTCACCACCGGCATGACGATCCCGGTATGCGTGCCATTGGTCTCGACCATGATGGTCACGCCATCCGCGATTGCGGGCGTTTCCCCGTTGCGCGGGATCGAACTGCCGATCCAGCCAGTGAGGAAGAACAGCACCACAACCAGCGCCAGTGCTGCCAGCAGCGCGCCGAGAGCCTTGCCGAGGCGGTTCAGCCAGCGAAGCGGTGCCTGAGCCACAGGATCGACCAGTCGCCATTGATTATGCGGTGCTGCAGGCGGAAACCCGCCTGATGATAAGCTGCGCGAACGCCAGCTTCCTGCGTCGCCAGCAGGCCTGCCAGCACGATATGGCCGCGCGGTGCCACGGCGGCCGCAAATTCGGGCGCCATGGCGATCAGCGGCCCCGCAAGGATATTGGCGATCAGCAGGTCAAATGGCGCGCGCTGGCGCAGGAATTCGTCTTCCATCCCGTCTGCGATCAGCATGGCCAGTTCGCCGCGACCGTCACCAAGCCTAATGTCGTTCATCGCCGCATTGTCGATAACGGCGGGCAGGCACAGATCGTCGATATCGCTCGCGGTGGCATAGGCGTTGGGCCACAGGTTCATGGCAGCAAAGGCGAGGAGGCCGGTGCCGGTGCCGATATCGGCAATATCACGCGCCACCACTCCGCGACGCTTCATGGCATCAAGCATGGCCAGGCAGCCCGCAGTGGTCTCATGCTGGCCGGTACCGAAGGCCTGTGCCGCCGGGATGCAGAAATTGACGAGGCCCGGCGCTCCGGTCGCCGGGTGATCGGGCGTGTGGACATGGAAACGCCCTGCGCGGATCGGATCGACGCCCTTCTGGCTTTCGGCCACCCAGTCTGTTTCGGGCAATTCCTCGACTGCGATTTGCGGTGCCTTGCCATCAAACAAGGCTTTTACCGCCTTGCGCTCTGCGGCACCGGGCTTGCCTTCGACATAAGCGTCAAGGCGCCATGTGTCTGGCGTTTCTGGATCGGTCTCAAAGCCGGTGAGAACGATATTGTCGTCCCAGCCAATCGTCATTTCGCGCTTTTCCAGCGCGGCTTCGACTTCGGCCTTGGTGGCGGTTGTGGAGAGTTTCCAGCTCATCGATTTCCTTCCGGCTGCGAACCCTCTTAGCCACCACCATCGTAGCGGGAAAGGCCGCGATTTTGGCGAAATG